>NZ_JBHRWK010000064.1:0-39899 GCF_042647925.1 Amycolatopsis speibonae | reverse complement strand
CTGGTTTTTGTTCCGTCGCAAGAACAATCATCCCAAGCCAGAGGGCATTTGCGTACCCAGACACACCCCAAACACCACATCAACACCGGTGGATCCAAGCTGAGTGACACGACCTTGATCAACGGAAGATCCGGAACCGGTGCCACCCTCGTACAGACCGGCAAATACCAGCCCGCCACAACCATCCCCAACCACTCAAACCTTCGGTAGCAACCGCGTCATCGCCTCATGAGCAGCCAAAACCAGCCCGGCACGGTCCACCCCACTGCGATGCCGTACACCAGCGTCATTACCTCCAGCGACCCACACCGGCCCATCCGCCAGATGTCGAAGCCCTTCGCGAGCCACGTCAGCGGGCTCGGCCACCAGCAGACCGGGAAGGTCGAAGTTCAGCCCGGCTCGTTCCATCGAAGGCGTACGAGTCACACCGAGCACGAGTTCCAGAACGTCGACACCGTATTCGCGCAGTTCCAGCCACAGCCCCTCGGCGAAGACCCGCCCGAACGCCTTCACGCCGCCGTACACGCTCTGCCGGGCCGCCCCCAAGTAGCCCGCCATCGAGCCGACCAGCAGGATGCCGCCGCACCGTCGTTCCTTCATCCGCGCGCCGAAGTGGTGGGCCAGCGCCAGCGGCACCGTGACATTGAGATCGATGACGCCCTGAAACCCTGCCAGGTCGCCGTCGAGGAACTCGTGTCCGTGGCTGTTCGCTCCGGCGTTGTGGACGAGGAGGCCGACGTCCACATCGGACACCGCCGCGATGATCTCCCCGGCTGCCCCGGACGCCAGCAGGTCCAGCGCGAGCGTGCGCACCTCCACGCCGAGGGCACGCGCCTTGGCCGCGGTCTCTTGGAGCGGCCCGGGCTTGCGGGCGATCAGCATCAGGTTGACGCCGGCTTCGGCCAGCTGCAGGGCGAACGCCGCCCCCACGCCCTCCGAGCCGCCGGTGATGACCGCCCAAGGTCCGTACTTCTCGGTATCGACCATCAGTGCGGACCTCCAGGAGCGGCGGAAGGATCGTGAACGGGCAGCTCGCCGCACAGCACGGCGTCCGTGATGGCTTGGCGGAGGGCCCCGCAGCCGGCAAAGAAGGCGCCCGGACACGCCGCCTGCCGTTCAAGGCAGGACGCCCACGCCGATCCCGTCCACTGGATGCTGGTCTGCTCCCAGCTCGACTTGCGCACCTCGACCCGCGCACCGCAGCTACCGCAGCCGACCTCCCGCAACGGGGTGTCGGCGAGCCGTTCGTCGGAGCGCGTCGTCATCGCGCCGGGCTGTCAGCGCGTGCGGCCAGATTGGCCGCGACTTCGGCTCGCCAGGCCTCGTTGGGCCGGGCGGTGTCGATCTCGAACTCGAACCGGTCGGTCATGTCCGGCGTCACCTCCGCGACGTCGACGTAGAACTGCTCGTACCACCGGCGCAACTGGTAGACCGGACCGTCCTCTTCGCACAGCAGCGGGTTGTCGATCCGTGTCTTGTTCTTCCAGATGGCGACGTCCTGCTCGAACCCGATCTTGATGAAGTCGCCCATCTTGGCGGCCATCGCGGCCGGATCCGCCAGATGCGCGGCCTTCTCGACGATGATCCCGTACTGCAGCACGAACGAGTCGGCGCTGATCGGGTAGTGGCAGTTGATCAGCACACTGCGCACGTCACCGTCGGAGTAGTGGTAGGTCAGATCGTCGATCATGAACGAGGGACCGTGATAGGCGGCGACGCTGGTGTTGCCGAGGAGCTGGGTGCCACCGCTCTGGCTCGATCGAGGCCGCGCGTCCTCCCGGCCGATCCCTTGCTGGAACTGCCATCCGACGTGGCCTTCGAAGACGTTCTTGAACTGGGTGGGAAAGGAGAAGTGGACGTAGAAGAAGTGGGCCATGTCCACCAGGTTGTCCACGATCTCGCGGCAGTTGGCGCCCTCGATGACGGTGGTGTACCAGTGCCACTCGGTCCAGTCGTCCCGCTCGGCGCCTTCGATACGCGGGATCGTGACCTCGGTAGGGGCCGGTTTGCCTTCGGGGTCGTTCCAGACGAAGAGAAGTCCGTCCTGGACGAGGGTGGGCCACGCCGCTGTCCGGGCCCGCAGCGGCACCCGCCGCGCGTAGGGGATCTTCTTGCACCGGCCGTCGCCTCCCCAGCGCCAGTCGTGGAACGGGCACGCGATCTCGTCGCCTTTCACCGTGCCCATCGACAGGTCGCCGCCCATGTGACGGCAGTAGCCGTCGAGCACGTTGACCCTGCCGTCCGCGCCGGCGAAGACGACGAGCTTCTGGCCGAAGGCGAGCACCTGGTGCGGCTCGCCGTCCGTGAAGTCGTTGGCGAGGCCCAGGCAATGCCAGCCGCGGGCGAAGCGGGTCGGGGTGTCGTCGGCTTCGATGCGGCGGATTTCGTCCGGTGCGGTCATGGCCCGAGTTTCGGACTTCGCCGGGATTCGGGAGCCTGAAGTCCCGCTGATCGGAAGTCGGCCGCCGTGACCGGCCGGTGCGCGGCGCATCCTCGGCCGATGAACGTTGAGGTGCTCGAACTGCTGCCCGAGATCGCCGCCCGCGCCGGGCGGACCGACGAACGGCGCGAAGTACCGGCCGAGACCATCGGAGAGCTGACCGACGCCGGGGTTTTCCGCATGCTCCAACCGAAACGCTACGGCGGCCACGAATCAGCCCCGCGCCGGTTCTACGAGGTGATCCGCGAGATCGCGGGAGCCTGCGGGTCGACAGGCTGGGTCGCCTCGGTCCTCGGGGTGCACCCGTGGCAACTCGCGTTGTTCCCCGAACAGGCGCAGGACGACGTCTGGGGAGCAGATCCCGACACACTGCTGTGCTCCTCCTACAGCCCGATCGGACGCCTGACCCCGGTCGACGGCGGCTGGTCGTTGTCGGGCCGGTGGAGTTTCTCGTCCGGATGCGCGCACGCGGGCTGGGCGTTGCTCGGCGCGATCGCCGATGAGGGCGACTTCCTCACCGTGCTCGTTCCGGCGGAGGACTTCACCGTGGTCGACGTGTGGGACACCGTTGGCCTACGCGGGACCGGCAGCAACGATCTCGTGGTCGAGGACGCTTTCGTGCCGCGGCACCGGGTTCTGCGCAACCGCGAGCACGCTCTGCTGCGCGGGCCGGGGCAGGAGGTGAACGACGGTCCTCTCTACCGGCTGCCGTTCGGCGCCGTCTTCACCTCGGCGATCACCACCCCCGTGATCGGTGCGGTGCGAGGTTGTTTCGCCGCCTACACCGAGGAGATGCGGCATCGGGTGCGGACCAGCCTGGGCGGCGGGCGGTTCGCGGAGGACCACTACGCGCAGGTCTCCGTCGCTCGCGTGGCGTCCGAAGTGGACGCCGCGATCCTGCAGATGGACCGCAACCTCGACGAGCTGTACGCGACGGCGTCCGCCGGGCTTGAACTGCCGAAGGAGCTACGCCTGCGAGCCCGGCGTGACCAGGTGCTCGGAACCGAGCGCGCGCTGACGGCGATCGACATCCTGTTCCGGACCGCGGGAGGGAATTCCCTGCGCCGGGGCACTCCGATCGAGCGGGCCTGGCGCGACGCGCACGCGGGCTCGGTGCACGTCGCCAACGACGTCGAACGCGCGCTCGCCATGTACGGCAAGGGAGTCTTCGGAATCCCTGTCGAGGACAACCTCGTCTGACCAGCCCGGTGAGTGGGACGGCTCACATCGGCGCCGGAAAGGCCGACTTACGCTCCCCGGCCACTGGTCCCTCCCCAGCCCGAAGGAGCAAGGATGGCGCTGAACACCACCTCCGAGGATGTTCCGGTCCCGAAGCTACGGCTGTTCTTCATGATCGTGCCGATCATCCTGCTCACGGAGGTCGCCACGTTCGAGATCCTGATGGTCTTCCCCGCTCTGCCCAAGATGGCCGCCCATTTCCAGACGCTGAACGTCGCGTGGGTGGCCTCGATCGTCACGCTCACCGGAGCGGTCGTCCTGCCGCTGGCGGGGAAGGCGGGCGACCGCTTCGGCAAGAAGCGCGTGCTGACCGTGCTCGCGGCCGTCTTCCTGGCGGGCAGTGTGCTGTGCGCGGTGACGGACTCGTTCGCGCTGATGCTCCTCGGCCGGGCGTTGCAGGGGCCGCTGGTCGGCATCGTTTCGCTGTCCTACAGCCTGGTGCGGGACATCCTGCCGCGCAGCCAGGTCCCGGTGGCGCTGGGCACGGTCGTGACCGGAGTCGGGATGGGCGCGGTCGCCGGGCCGTTCGTGGCGGGCTGGCTGGTCGATTCGTTCGGCTATCAGGGCGTTTTCTGGTTCCTGATCGTCTACATCACCTTGGTGCTGCCGGTTTTCCTGGCGACGGTGCCGGAAAGCCCGGTGCGGGTCCGGTCCCGGATGGACTATTTGGGCGCTCTGCTGCTCGGCGTCAGCCTGACCGCGTTGATGGTGGGCCTCGGCGGAGGCGCAAAACAGGGCTGGACCTCGCCGACGACCCTCGGCCTGGTCGGTGTGGGCCTCGTGGTCCTGTTCGTCTTCGTACTGGTCGAGATGCGCTCGAAGGAGCCGTTGATCGATCTGCGCCTGCTCGTCGGGAGGAAGTTCGGGGCGACGGTCGTCGCCGTCGGGCTGATCTCGTACATGATGAACGCGCACGCCGTGAGCAGCCCGACCATCTTCCAGACCCCGCCCGTTCCCGGAAACGGTTACGGCGTCGGGTTGTCGGCGCTCGAACTCGCCGTGTGGACGTTCCCGCTCGGTGCGGTGGCGATGGTCGCCGGGCCGCTCGGCGGTCACCTGTCGAGGCGGATCGGCGCTCGGAACGTGCTCCTGGCCGCCGGGCTCCTGTTCCTGGTCGTGCAGTTCCTCGGCTCGCGGCTGTTCACCGAGCAGTGGCAGGTCGCCATCACCAGTGTGATCGCCGGTTTCGCGGTCGGTTTCCTGCACTCGTCCAACGCGAACCTGCTGCAGGACGCGTTGCCGCGGCGGGAAAGCGGCGTCGGCAACGGGATCGCCGGGGTGATCGCGCTTGTCGCCGCCGCGGCGGGCACCGCTGTCACGGGATCGGTGATGGCGCAGCACGTCCGTACCGTGCTGCCCGGATCTCATACCGTCATTTACGCGGATTCCGCGTTCACCAGCTCCTACCTGGTGTCCGGCATCATCGGTGTCGTCGGCGTCCTGGTGGTGCTGGTGATGCGGCACGGCCGTCAGCCCGCTCAAGGCGGCCTGGACACCGAGGACGACGCGGTGCGGGACGAAGCGGTCAAGACAGCTTGAACGCAGCCGGGCGGCCGTCGCTTCGCGGGGACGGCCGTCCCGGTCACCGGTAGCATGCGAGCGGGTACGGCCCGCCGCGCGGACACTGGACGACGAATCGACCAAGGGGGACAGGTGCCACGAATCGCGGAGGTCAGGGCGCCGGCCCGGCCGAGCTCTGCGGAGCAGAAGGAGCGCTACCGCCGGATCCTGCAGGCCGCCGGGAGGCTCGGCGCCGAGCACGGGCTCGAGCGGATGCAGATGCACGACGTGGCCAAGGAATCCGGCGTCGCGATCGCGACGCTCTACCGGTATTTCCCCTCCAAGACCCATCTGTTCCTCGGAGTGATGCGCGCGCAGGTGGAGCGGCTGGCCGAGACGTCCAAGCGGCCCGAGAACGGGACCCCCGCCGAGGCCGTCGCCGCGCTCCTGCTCGAAGCCGGGCGAAGGCTGTGCGAACGGCCTCGTCTGGCGCTCGCGATGATGCAGTCCAACAACGCCGCGCACGCCGACACGATGACCGGCTCGACCCGGATCGACGACGTGTTCCAGGACCTGCTGTTGCGTACCGCCGGGATCACCGATCCGACCGACGATCAGCTGCGAATCATGCGGCTGGTCGAGCAGGGCTGGTACGGCGTGCTCATCGGCACGCTCAACGGCCGCTGGTCGCTTTCGGAGGCGGAGGCCGACGTACGTCGGCTGTGCGAGCTGTTGTTGGCGCACGAAGCCCACTGAGCGGGATCATCGCGGTTCCGGATTCCTGACGGCCCCTACCGTCGCTCGCACATTCTGAATCCGGAGGTCTCATGTCCCGCACCATCGTTGTCACCGGAGCCGCCTCGGGGATCGGTCAGGCCACCGCCCGGCTGTTGCGAGACCAGGGCGACCGTGTCCTCGGCGTCGATCTGCGCGGCACCGAGATCGAGGCCGATCTGTCCACCGCGGAAGGCCGGACCGAAGCAGCCGAGTGGATCACCGAGCAGTGCGGAGGAACACTCGACGCGCTGGTGGCCTGCGCCGGTGTCGCGACACCCGGCGAAACCATGGTGCGAGTCAACTTCTTCGGAACCACCGAGCTGGTGACGGCGCTCCAGCCGTTGCTCGCCAAGTCGGACGCCCCGCGGATCGCGGTCACCGGATCGATCTCCGGTACCCAGCCTGTCGATCCCGATCTCGTCGCGGCGCTTCTGTCCGGTGACGAGGACGCGGCTGTCGGGCGCTGCGCTCCGCTGCTCGAGACCGGTAGCGGGCACCGGATCTACCCGTCGACGAAGTCGGCCCTGGCGCAGTGGGCCCGGCGGCTGGCGATCGCGCCCGGTTACGCCGACGCCGGTATCCCGCTGAACGTGGTGGCGCCCGGGGTCGTGCTGACACCGATGAGCGCGCCGCTGTTCGAGGACGCGAGGATGCGCGAGGCGATGGCCACCGCGGTACCGATGCCGCTGAACGGCCATGCCGCGCCCGAGGATCTCGCGGAGGTGTTCGGCTTTCTGATCTCGCCGGCGAACACGCACGTCACCGGCCAGGTCGTCTACGTGGACGGCGGGGCCGAGGTGACGGTGCGCGGGCCGGAGGTCTTCTGATCAGGTGGCCAGGTTGGACACCCCCGTGGTGTCCAGCTCGGCCACCGAGTACGCGGCGTAGCCCTGCCACGGCTTGCGGCCGTCGAAGTGCGGGGTGACTTCGCTTGCCAGCTCTTCGGCGCTGAACGTGCCGGAGGCGGCGGTGAACTTCCGCTCGACGGTGGGAGCGGCCATGAGCGCGACCATTTCGCCGTACACCACGAACACCTGCCCGTTGACCTCCTTCGAGGCGGGCGAGGCGAGCCAGGACACGAAGGTGCCGACCCGTTCGGGCGCGAGGATGTCCAGTTCCCGGGCGCCGTCGGGATCGGCGGCGAACACGTGCGCCGTCATGTCCGTGCGGGCACGGGGGCAGAGGACGTTGGCGGTCACGCCGTACCGGCTCAGGCCTTGCGCGGCCGAGAGTGTGAGCGCCGTGATGCCCGCCTTGGCGGCGGAGTAGTTGGGCTGGCCCGCGGCGCCGAAGAGGAACGCCTCGGACGAGGTGTTGATCAACCGGCCGTAGACCGGTTCACCGGAGGACTTCGCCGCCGCCCGCCAGTGCACGGCGGCAGCACGGGACACCGACGCGTGGCCCTTCAGATGCACCCGGATCACGTCGTCCCACGCCTGTTCGGTGAGGTTGAAGAGCATCATGTCGCGCAGCACACCGGCGTTGTTGACCACGATGTCGAGAGAGCCGAAGGTGTCGACGGCGGCGGCGACCAGAGTGTCGCCCAAGGACCAGTCACCGACGTCGCCCTGTACGGCGACGGCGTCGCGGCCCAGCGCGCGGATCTCCTTGGCGACCGTCTCAGCGGCCTCGCCCATGTCGTTGACCACGACGTTCGCGCCGGCGGCGGCCAGCGCGAGTGCCTCCGCGCGGCCCAATCCTCCGCCTGCTCCGGTGACGATCGCGGTGCGGCCGGACAGGTCAGTATTGCTCATGCTGTGTACTCCTTCGGGTACGGGTGGCCGCACGCTAAGGCGCGAGAAGGCGGAAGCGTCCGGCTCGTCCCGGTCAGCGGGCGTCGACCGGTGAGTGGGATCGGTTCCACGCTCCGTAGCGGTGATCGGTCAGGGTCGGGAGCATGACCACTCGCACCACCGAAGCCGTGATCGTCGACGCCGCCCGGACACCCGTGGGCAAGCGCAACGGCGCTCTTTCCGTTCTGCATCCGGCGGAACTGCTCGGCACCCTCCAACGCGGGCTCCTGTCCAGGTCCGGCCTCGATCCGGCTCGGATCGGCCAGGTCATCGGCGGCTGTGTGACCCAGGCGGGCGAGCAGTCGAACAACGTGACGCGCAACGCCTGGCTGCACGCCGGCCTGCCGTACGCGACGGCGTGCACCACGATCGACTGCGCCTGCGGGTCGGCGCAGCAGGCGGTGCATCTGGTCGCGGGCCTGATCGCCGCCGGAAGCATCGACGCCGGTATCGCCTGCGGCGTGGAGGCGATGAGCCGGGTGCCGCTCGGCGCGGCCCTGGCGGGCGGCGGGTCACCTGTGCCGGACAGCTGGTCGATCGACCTGCCGGACCAGTTCGCGGCCGCCGAGCGGATCGCCGCCCGCCGGGGGATCACGCGGGGGGACGCGGACGCGTTCGGCCTGAGGTCACAGCAGCGCGCCGCGCGAGCATGGGCTGAAGGACGGTTCGACGCGCAGATCGTCCCCGTCGAGGTACCCGAGGGGCACGTAGTGCGGCAGGACGGCGGCCTGCGGGAGACGTCCGAAGAGAAGCTGGCCGCGTTGCGTCCCGTGCTGACCGACGGCGTGCACACCGCGGGCACCTCCTCGCAGATCAGCGACGGAGCGGCCGGGGTGCTGCTGATGAGCCGGGCCGCCGCCGAGGCCGGAGGACTCCGCCCGCGCGCTCGCATCCTCGCTTCCGGCATGGTCGGCGCGGAGCCCTACTACCACCTCGACGGCCCGATCGAGGCGACCCGGCAGGTGCTCGACCGCACCGGGATGAAGCTCGGCGACCTCGATCTGGTGGAGGTCAACGAGGCGTTCGCGTCGATCGTGCTGAGCTGGGCGCGGGTGCACGAGGCCGACCTCGACAAGGTCAACGTCAACGGCGGCGCGATCGCACTCGGGCACGCTGTCGGGGCGACCGGCGCACGGTTGCTCACGCAGGCGTTGCACGAGCTTGAACGCACGGACGGCGGCACGGCGCTCGTCACGATGTGCGCCGGCGGCGCGCAGGCGACCGCGACGATCATCGAGCGGATCTGAAATGAGCCTCGGACTCGACCAAGAACACCTGGACCTGCGCGACACGGTGCGCGGGCTGGTGTCCCGCCACAGCGGCGAAACCGCCGTCCGGCAAGCGATCGACGCCGCGAAGGAGCAGCTTCCCGGCTGCTGGCCGGTGTTCGCCGAGCTCGGCCTTCTCGGACTGCATCTGACGGAGGACCACGGCGGCTCCGGCTACGGCATGCTCGAACTCGCCGTCGTGGTGGAAGAGCTGGCCCGCGGACTGGTACCGGGACCGTGGCTGCCCACCACGCTCGCGTCGGCGGTGCTGGAACGCGCGGGCCACACCGGGTACCTGGCCGGTCTGGCGGACGGCTCGGTCGTCGGCGCGGTGGCCCTCGACGGGGAGCTGACGTCCGACGGGTCGGTGGTGACCGGTGAGACGACGGTGCTGGGAGGTGTCCTGGCCGACGTCCTCGTGGTCCCGGTGACCTGTGAGGGCAAGACCCGCTGGGCCGTCGTGGCCGGGTCCGCTGCCCAGGTCACCGAACCGCCCGGCCACGACCAGACCCGCCGCCTCGCCCGCGTCACCCTGGACCGCGTGCCGGGTGACCTGCTCGACTGCGACGCGCAGCTGCCACTCGATCTGGCGGCGACCCTGTTCGCCGCGGAGGCGGCGGGCATCGCCGACTACGCCACCTGGACGGCCGCGGAGTACGCCCGGACGAGGGTCCAGTTCGGCAGGCCGATCGGCCAGTTCCAGGCCGTGAAGCACCGGGTCGCGCGCATGCTGGCGCAGGCCGAGCACGCGCGGGCGTGCGCCTGGGACGCGGCACGCGCGTGGGATGGGACGACGGAGCCGGACGAACGCTCGCTGGCCGCCGCGATCGCCGCGGCCACCTCGGTCGACGCCGGGTTCAGCACGGTCAAGAACCTGATCAACACGCTCGGTGGGATCGGCTTCACCTGGGAACACCTCGCCGGTTTCTTCCTGCGCCGTGCGCAGACGAACCGGATCGTGCTGGGGCCCGCGCAGCGCTGGCACCGCCGGGTGGGGGCGCTCTCGCGCGCCGGGGTGCGCCGAGGGCTCGGGATCAGTCTCCCTGCCACCGAAACCCGTGAGCGGGTCCGGACCGAACTCGGCCCGGCGAAGGCCCTGGCGGGCCAGGAGCGGATCACCTACCTCGCCGATCGTGGCTACACCGCGGCGCATCTGCCCGAACCCTGGGGCAAGGGAGCCGACGCGATCACCCAGCTGGTGATCGCCGACGAACTCGAAGCGGCAGGGCTGGAGCCGCACGACATGGTGATCGGCGACTGGGTGGTGCCGACCCTGGTCGCACACGGCAGCCAGGAACAGCAGCAGTCCTGGATCCCGCCGTCGCTGTGCGGAGACGTCGTGTGGTGCCAGCTCTTCAGCGAGCCCGGCGCCGGTTCCGATCTGGCCGGGCTGAGCACCCGTGCGGAGAAGGTCGACGGTGGCTGGCGGATCACCGGACAGAAGGTCTGGACTTCGGGCGCCCACGAGGCCGGGCTGGGCATCCTGCTCGCCCGGACCGATCCCGACGCGCCCCGCCACCGCGGTCTTTCCTACTTCGTACTGGACATGCGCAGTCCCGGGATCGAGATCCGGCCGTTGCGGGAGCTGACCGGGGAGGCGTTGTTCAACGAGGTCTTCCTCGACCAGGTCTTCATCCCGGACAGCGGACTGGTCGGGCAGCCGGGCGAGGGCTGGAAGCTCGCCAGGACCACGCTGGCCAACGAGCGTGTCGCCATGACCAAGGGCTCCGCGTTCGGCGACCCGGGTGAGGAACTGATCGCGCTGGCCGGTCCTTCACCGGATCCGGTCCGGGAGGCGACCCTCGGGAAACTGCTGGGCGACGCGCAGTGCGTGGCGCTGCTCGGGCTGCGGACGACGCTGCGCTCGCTCGCCGGTGCCCAGCCCGGCGCCGAGTCCAGTATCGCCAAACTGCTCGCGACCGAGCAGATCCAGACGCTGTGGGAGACCGCGATGGAGTGGCAGGGGGTCGCGTCGCTCACCACCGAGCCGCGGATGCGGGACGCCACCTGGTGGTTCCTCAACAGCCGCTGTCTGTCGATCGCCGGTGGCACGACGGACATCCAGCTGAACATCATCGGAGAGCGGATCCTCGGGCTCCCTCGCGACGAGCACGGGAAGGCGTGACCATGCCGATCGACGTGGAAAAGGCGCTGGCGGCCGAGCCGTCCGTCCGCACGCTCTCCTGGACCCGGCGCGACGTGCTGCTGTACCACCTTTCGGTCGGCGTCCGCCCGGACGATCTGACCTACACCTACGAGCGCGATCTCCAGGTGCTGCCGACCTTCGCGATGGTGGCGGGACAAGGGATTTCCGCCGGGGCGCAACCGCCCGCGTCGCTCGACCTGCCCGGTGTCGACGTCGACCTGCGTCGTGTCCTGCACGCGGGCCAGGCGCTGACGTTGCACGCGCCGCTGCCTCCGAGCGGGTTCGCGCGACTCGCCAGCCGGATCGTGGACATCTTCGACAAGGGCAAGGCGGCTGTCGTCGAGTACGAGTCCACCGCGTCGACCCCGGAAGGGAGTCCACTGTGGACATCGCGGATGCGCATCTGGTTACGGGGTGAAGGTGGCTTTGGGGGACCGGCGGGACCCGCTTCCCCTGCCGGGCCGCCGTCCCGCGTGCCCGATCTGGTCGCCGACACGCGCACCGGCCCGGGGCAAGCGCTGCTCTACCGGCTCAACGGGGATCTGAACCCGATCCACGCGGACCCGGCCTTCGCCAAAGCGGCAGGCCTGGAACGACCGATTCTGCACGGGCTCGCCTCGTACGGGATCCTTGCGGCAACAGTGGTCGACAGGCTGCTCGAAGGCGACTCCACCCGGTTGCGTGGGCTCGCGGTCCGCTTCGCGGGCGTACTGCACCCGGGGGAGACGATGCGGATCGCGGTGTGGCGTGACGGTTCGCGGTTGTCGCTGTCCGCGACCTGCCCGGAACGTGACGACGCGCCGGTCCTCGACCACGCGACCGCGGAGGTGACCTGGTGACCGCCACCCAACCCGAACTGACCGCTTCGCCCGGCAACGGCGGCGTCGACGCCGCTGTCGCCGCCGCCCGCCGGGTGATCGCCGCCCTGCTGCACGCGGGAGACGGCACCCCGGCCGAAATGACCGAGATCGCCGGCAAGCTGAACGAAGTGGCCGACCATCTCGAAGAGCACGCTCCCGCGGTGGCCGACAGACTGGTGGACATGTGGGCGGGCGAGGGAGTGACCCGGCACGACCCGGTGACCGGGCCCGAGAACGCCGTGGCGCCGCCCTTGCACCTGGTCGGCCTCGCCGACGGCGGAATCGAGGGCAGGGTGACGCTCGGGATGCCCTATCAGGGGCCGCCGGGCTGCGTCCACGGTGGGATCTCGGCCCTGCTGCTCGACCACACCCTCGGCGTCGCCAACCACTGGGCTGGGGAATCGGGCATGACCGGGACTCTGACCCTGCGCTACCACCGGACGACTCCGCTGTTCGAAGAGCTGACCGTGACCGGGCGCCAGGAATCGGTGGAGGGGCGGAAGATCCACACGCGCGGCACGATCAGCGCGGGCGGGCAGGTCTGCGTCTCGGCTGAAGGCATCTTCGTGAACAAGCACCTCGCGCGACCTCGCTGAGCCTCGGCCGGGCTGCCTTTCGCGACACCTGACGTCGGCAGACTGCTACTGGATTCTGGGTTCGGATTGATCGCAGGTTCGGTCCGTGAAGGCCTCCTTGCCTACCCTGAAGGTAGCGAACGAGTCCTTCACTACCCTAGCGATCGCCACGTTCGCCCCAGCAGTCACAGCGGCCGCGCATGAAGGCCCCCTTCCCCCGGCTCAGCCGAGGAAACTCGACCTTCACGCCTCGCCGAGGTAGGTGACGGCACCGAGTGGGTCGGGGTTGGTCGTGAGTGGCGATTCGGGTTCTATTGCGGGGTAAGGCAAAGCTGGCGTCGTGTTTGAACACGCGGTGAGCGAGGACGTGACTCGCGTGATCAGACGGTGATCGCCGCCTGATCACGCGAGATCCGTCTCTGATCACGCGTGATCGCTGCCTGATCACGAATGATCGCCCATCTCGCCCGAACACGACACCTTTGACCTTCTTCTCAAGAGAACCCGAATCGCCACTCACGACCAACCCGAGGACAGCGGCCCGGTCTCCCTCGCCCCGCCGACCGGCCTGCTCAGAACTCGACCCGCGCCCGCATGACCTTCCCGGTCGCGTTGCGGGGCAAGGGTTCGGACGTGATCCGCCACTGCGCGGGGACCTTGAAGTACGCGAGCCGTTCGGCGACATACGCCCGCAATTCGTCCTCTGACGGCGCCTCGCCCTCACGGGTCACCACGATGGCCGCGACCTGCTGCCCCAGATCCGGATGCGGGAGACCGGTCACCAGCACCTCGGCGACTCCCGGATGCTCGGCGAGCACGGTCTCGATCTCGGCCGGATAGACGTTCTCGCCGCCGCGGATGATGAGGTCGGAACGCCGTGCGGACAGCCGCAACCGGCCGTTCTCGAAGGTCCCGATGTCGCCGGTGTGCAGCCACCGATCTTCCCGGATGGCGGCGGCGGTCGCTTCCTCGTCCTCCCAATAGCCGAGCATGGTGTACATGCTGCGCACGCAGACCTCGCCCTCGACGCCGTCCGGCACGGGAGAGCCGTGCGCATCCCGAATCTCCAGCTGGACACCGATGATCGGCCTGCCGAGGGTGCCGGGGTCCGCCTCCAGATCGAGCGGGCTCGCCGCCGAGACGGCCGTGCACGACTCTGTCAGGCCGTAGCTGTCCACCAGCGCCGAGGCGAACGGGAGCCGGTCCCGGAGCCGCGCCTTGAACTGCGGTGACGACGGCGCGGACGCGAGCGAGAAGCTGGTGAGCGATGAGGTGTCGTAGGAGTCGAGACCGTCATGGTCGAGGAGCCGCCGGGCCATGGTCGGGACAGCGCCCCAGTGGGTCACGCGTTCCCGCTCGACCAGGCTCATCACCCCGTCGACGTCGAAGGCGCCTTGATGCATGACCACCTTGCTGCCGGTGGCCAGCCGGGGGACGGCCAGGTTGTGCAGGCTGGCGATGTGGAACAGCGGCAGTGTCAGGAGATACGCCCGATCACGAGGGTCCGAGGGGTCGCCGCACGCGGCCATGAGCGCGTCGTTGAACCGGTGGTACTGCACCACGGCCAGCAGGTTGCGGTGAGAATGCGTGGCGCCCTTGGGCCTGCCCGACGTGCCCGAGGTGTACAGGATGACCGCCGGCGCGTCCTCCTCCACCTCGCCGGCGGGCAAGGGACTGTCCGGATGGGACGTCGCGAGCCGGGGGATGTCGGTTTCGATCGAGAGGACCGGGGTCTTCGGCGGCATCAGCGCCGCGCGTTTGGCATCGGCGACCACCAGGACGGGTGACGCGTGCCCCAGGCCGTATTCCAGTTCGCGAGCGGACCACCAGGCGTTGAAGCCCACCGATACCGCTCCGATCGCGACCGTCGCCCAGAACGCGACGACCCACTCCGGGCTGTTCGGGGCGGCGATCGCGACCCGGTCCCCGGCTCGCACCCCGTACTGCTCTCGCAGTGCTTTGGCGAGTGAGGCGACCTGCGACGCGTGCTCGCCGTAGGTCATCCGCCGGTCCGCCGTGACGAGGTAGTCCCGTCCCTTGTGGACGAGGCTGTCCGCGAGCAGTTCGTGCAGGGCGTGAGCGCGGGTGCCGAAGACGGGCAGGGGCTTGCCCAGCACCGTCTCCTCCACGAGCTCGAAGGGGCCACCGGGGCCTGTGAGGGTTTCCACCGCGGCGCGCGGGTCGAGCTCAGTCTGCATCCGCTCCTCCTCGACGACGTTGCCGATGGCGAACAGTGTCATTCTGCACCGGGGGCTTGTGCGCCGATTCCGGTCAGCGGGATCGGCGCGGCCCGATCCCCGCAGGGCACGCGAAAGTCTTCGCCATGTCCGAAACCGACGAGTACCGGCCGTTGACCGGCAAGGTCGCGATAGTCACCGGCGCCGGCCAGGGAGTCGGCCTCGGGATCGCACTCGCGCTCGCCTCGGACGGGGCCACCGTCGCCGCTCTGGGACGGACCCCGGCCCGCCTGGCGGACGCCTGCGCGGAGATCCGCGCCCGGGGTGCGGTCGCGAGCCCGTTCACCTGCGACGTGGCGGACACGGCCGCGATCCCCGGTGTCGTGGAGGACGTCGTGGCCGAGTTCGGCGGGGTCGACATCCTGGTCAACAACGCCTACTCCGGCGTGTACGGACCCCTGCTGTCCTTGTCTGAAAAGGACTTCCGGCTGGGTTTCGAAACCGCGCCGTTCGCCGCGTTCGCCTTCATGAAAGCGGTGCACCCGCATTTCAAGGCGCGGGGCGGCGGCGACATCGTCAACCTCGTGACGTCGGCGATGGTGCGCTGGGACCCCACGACGTACGCCGGGTACGCGGCGGCGAAACAAGCGCTGCGGTCACTCACCCGGACGGCGGCGGTCGAATGGGCGCCCGACGGGATCCGGGCGAACTCCATCGCGCCACACGCGCTCTCCCCAGGACTCGAACGGTGGACGAAACAGCACCCGGAAGAGGCCGAGGCGTTCGTCGCGACCATCCCGATGCGCCGGATCGGCGACCCGGAACGGGACATCGGCCGCGCGGTCGCGGCGCTGGTCGGGCCGGATCTGCGCTACCTGACCGGCGCGACGCTCCCGCTCGACGGCGGACAGGCGTTCTTCGGATGACCCGGAACGCGAAACAGGAACAAGAAAGGCCGGAAATGACTCCGCCCGAGGTATTCGCCCCCGCCCGGCTCGGTCCCGTGGAGCTGCGCAACCGCGTGCTCAAGGCCGCGACGTACGAAGGGCTGAGCCATCGCGGGCTGGTGACCCGCGATCTCGTGGACTTCCACGCCCGGGTGGCCGCGGGCGGCGCGGCCATGACGACGATCGGCGCGAGCATCGTGTCCGACGGCGGATGCACGTCACCGCACCAGATCGTGTGGCGGCCGAAAGCGGTGCCCGGGCTGAGCAAGCTGGCCGAAGAAGTGCACGCGGAGGGGGCCGCGATCGCGGCCCAGCTCGTGCACGGCGGCCCGGTGGCGAGCCCGAAGCTCAACAAGCGGCCCGCCCTGGCACCCAGCCGTCATTTCCACGCGACATCCATGAGCTGGGCTCGCGAGGCGACGGTCGAGGAGCTGGCCGCCGTGGTCCGTGACTTCGGCGAGGCGGCCAAGCTCGTGGTCGAGGCCGGATTCGACGCGATCGAGGTCCACCTCGGGCACAACTACCTCGCGAGTTCGTTCCTCAGCCCCAAGGTGAACCACCGCACCGATTCCTACGGCGGCAGTCTCGAAAACCGGGCACGGCTGGCCAGGGAGATCTGCCGGTCGGTGCGCGACGCCGTCGGGAACCAGGTCGCGATCATCGCCAAGCTCAACATGGACGACGGCGTTCCCGGTGGCTTCTGGCTCGACGAAGCGATCCCTGTCGCGCAGTGGCTCGAAGCCGACGGCGGCATCGACGCCCTCGAAATGACCGCCGGGAGTTCCTTGCTGAACCCGATGTACCTGTTCAAGGGCGACGTGCCGATGCAGGAGTTCGCGGCCGTGATGCCACAGCCGGTCAAGCTCGGTGTGCAGCTGTTCGGGAAGACGAAACTGAAGAGTTACCCGTACCGCGACGGTTATCTGCTGGAGGACGCGCGGCAGATCCGGGCGGCGGTCGACCTGCCGATGGTGCTGCTGGGCGGGATCACCGACCGGCCGATGATGGACCGGGCCATGGCCGAAGGCTTCGAGTTCGTCGCGATGGCCCGCGCGCTCCTGCGCGAGCCCGACCTGCCCAACCGGATCATGAAGGACTCGGCCACCCCTTCGTTGTGCATCCACTGCAACAAGTGCATGCCGACCAACTTCGTCGGCACCCGATGCGTCCTGGTCGAGCGGACGGCGCCGCGCAGTGCCGAGTGGGGTACCCCTGCCGGGTATGCCTCGTGACGATCGCCGATCTTCTGCTTGCCCGCGCCGGAGACTCCCGGCCCGGACTGCGCACCCGTGATCGCGAGTGGACCTGGGACGAGGTCGTGCGGGCGAGCGCGGCCCGTGCCGCCCTCGCCCGGCGGCTGCGCCGGGACGGTTCGTTCCACATCGCCGTCCTGCTGGAGAACGTTCCCGAGTTCGTGTTCTGGCTCGGTGCGGCGGCGCTGGCCGGGGCGACCGTGATCGGCGTCAATCCGACCCGGCAGGGCGGCTATCTCGAGCAGGAGGTCCGGCACACCGAGCCGCAGTTCGTGATCACCGACGAGACGGGGCTCTCGCATCTAGAAGGCCTCGACTTGGGGGTACCACGGGACAGGTACCTGCTGGTCGACGAGGTGGATTACGTCGAGACGGTGGCGCGGTACGCGGTCGAACCCGCCCGCGACCCGGAGATCGACTCCGGCACCCCGCTGCTGTTGCTGTTCACGTCCGGCACCACCGGGGTTTCCAAGGCCGCCCGGTGCAGCCAGGGGAGACTGGCCGGATTGGGCCACCAGAACGCGGCGAAGTACCGCGTCGGCCGCGACGACGTGTGCTACTGCTGTATGCCGCTGTTCCACGGCAACGCGGTGATGGGGCTGTGGGCGCCGGCGCTCGTCGCGGGGGCCTGTGTCGCGCTGACGCCGAAGTTCTCCGCGTCCGGGTTCCTGCCCGACGTCCGTGCCCTCGGCGCGACCTACTTCACCTACGTCGGCAAGGCGGTGAGCTACGTGCTCGCCACGGCGGAGCGGCCTGACGACCGGGCGAACCCACTCACCCACGGCTTCGGCACCGAGGCGTCGCCTGAGGATCGTGAGTTGTTCGAAGCACGCTTCGGCGCGGAACTCCTGGAGGCGTACGGATCGAGTGAAGGGGCGGGCATGGTCACCCTCACCCCGTCCGGCCCGCCGTCCGCGCTCGGCCGCCCCGCGCACGACGGGGTCCAGGTGGTCGACCCGGAGACCCGGAAGACCTGCCCTCGCGCCGAACTCGACGAACACGGCCGGGTGCGCAACGCCGAGGAAGCCATCGGCGAACTGGTGGACACCCGCGGCGCGGCGAAATTCGAGGGGTACTGGAACAACCCCGCCGCCGACGCGGAACGAGTCCGGCACGGCTGGTACTGGACGGGCGACCTCGGTTACGTCGATCAGGACGGCTACCTCTACTTCGCCGGACGATCCGGCGACTGGATCAGAGTGGACGGCGAGAACACCTCCGCGATCCACGTCGAGCGGGTCCTGCGCAGGCACCGGTCGATTCTCGCGGCCGCGGTATTCGGGGTGCCGGATCCGCGCTCCGGTGATCAGGTCATGGCCGCGATCGAGGTGCCCGAGGGCGTCACGTTCGCCGAGTTGGAGCTTCCCGTTTTCTTGGCCGCGCAGACCGATCTCGGTACGAAAGGGGCGCCCCGGTTCGTGCGGATCTCCCACGGCCTGCCGTCCACCGGCTCGGGGAAGCTCCAGCGCAAGGCGTTGCGGCTCGCGGGCTGGCGGTGCGCCGAACCGGTGTACCGACGGCTCGGCCGCGACGACGGCTACACCCTGCTGGACCCGGCCGGACGCGAGGCGCTTCGACGGGAGTTCGAGTCCGCCGGACGGCTGCGTTTTCTCGGCCACCAGACCGAACGTATGTGAGGAGCAGGTAGTGGACTTGCGGGAAACGCCCGCCCAGCAGCGGTTACGGCAGGAACTGCGTGCCTGCTTCGCGGGACTGCTGCCCGAGGACAAACGCCGGGCGGCGAGCGAGGCGGGCGCCGGCGGGGACTTGTTCCGCGAGGTGGTGCGGATGCTGGGCAAGGACGGCTGGCTCGGGATCGGCTGGCCCGTGGAGTACGGCGGGCAGGGACGGCCGATCGAGGATCAGTACGTGTTCTTCGACGAAGTGCAGCGAGCCGGGCTGCCGTTCCCGTTCGTCACGGTGAACACGGTCGGCCCCACGCTCATGGAATACGGGACGGAGGAGCAGAAGAGCGCCTACCTGCCCGGAATCCTGTCCGGCGACATCGTGTTCGCCATCGGCTACACCGAACCCGAAGCCGGAACGGATCTCGCTTCGTTGCGGACACGCGCGGTCCGCGACGGCGACGAGTACGTCATCGACGGGAGCAAGATCTTCACCACCGGCGGGAACACCGCCGACTTCGTCTGGCTCGCCGCCCGCACTGATCCCGCCGCGCCGAAGCACCAGGGGATCTCGATCCTGATCGTTCCCTGCGACGATCCCGGCTTCGGCTGGAGCCCGATCAGGACGGTCGGCGGCATGACCGTGACCGCCACCTACTACAGCGGCATCCGGGTCCCGGCGGCGAACGTGGTCGGTGAAGTCGACCGAGGCTGGAAACTCATCACCGCCCAGCTCAACCACGAGCGCGTCGGACTGGCCGCGCTGGGCGGCCGGATGATCCAGCTCTGGGACGAAACCCTCGCCTGGGCCAGGGAAACCGGCGTGCTGGCGGAGCCTTGGGTGCGCCATGAGATGGCCCGCAGCCACGCCAAGCTCGAAGCGATGCGGTTGCTGAACTGGCAGATGACCGCGGCCGTCGCCGACGGCACGCTCACCGGGGCCATCGCGGGCGCGGCCAAGACGTACGGCACCGAAACCCATATCGAGGTGCAGCGCAGTCTCAGCCAGGTGATCGGCGCGGCGGGCCGGATCCGGCCCGGTTCGCCCGGCGCCGTCCTCGGCGGCCAGGTCGAGCAGCTTTCCCGGCACGGCATCGTGAACACCTTCGGCGGCGGGGTGAACGACATCCTGCGCGACCTCGTCGCCACCCAAGGGCTCGGCCTGCCGAGGTCACGGCGATGACGTCCGATGAGGATCGTCTGGCCGCCTTCACCGGGGAGGTACTGGTGCCGGGCAGGATCGCGCCGGACCCGGTCAACCGGCCGATGATCCGGCACTGGGCGGAGGCGATGGGCGACGGCAATCCGGTCTACGTCTCCGACGAAGCGGCCCGGGCCACCGGACGCGACGGTGTCGTCGCGCCCGCCACGATGATGCAGGCCTGGACGATGCGGGGCTATGCGGCTTCTGCGGTCGAGGGCCCGTTCGACGAACTGGTCGCGCTGCTCGCGGAAGGCGGCTACACGTCCGTCGTGGCGACCGACTCCGACCTGAGGCTGGTCCGGGAGTTGGTGCCGGGTGACCGCGTGAGCGTCGAGGAGGTGGTCGAATCCATCTCGCCGGAGAAGGCCACCGCACTCGGCGCCGGCCGGTTCGTGACCACGGTCAAGACCTACCGGGACGCCGACGGCGAAGTGGTGGCCACCCAGCATTGGCGCACCTTGCGTTTCCGGCCGGTCCCAGCCCGGGAACCGCGACCCCGGCCGGCGCTCAATCCCGACAACGCCTTCTGGTTCGAGGCGGCCCGTGACCGGCGGCTCGTCGTCCAGCGCTGCACCGGATGCGGGACTCCGCGCCATCCGCCTGGGCCGTGTTGCCCGGAATGCCGGTCCTTCGACTGGGACACCGTCGAAGCATCGGGGCGGGCGACGCTCTACTCGTACGTCGTGGCGCATCACCCGCGGCATCCGGCGTTCGAGTACCCGTTGCTGATCGCCCTCGTGGAGCTCGGCGAAGGGACTCGGCTGATCACCGATCTGACCGGCGTGACCGCCGACGAGGTGACCATCGGCATGGCGCTGGAGCTCGACTGGCAGGAGGCAGGCGACGGTCTCGTGCTTCCGGCTTTCCGCCCTGTACCCGAGAAGGAACGGTAAATGGATTTCACCCTGGACGAGGATCTGCTCGCGGTACGCGAGCTCGCACGCACGATCTTCACCGACCGCGCGACGACCGAGCGAGTGCGGGCGATCGAGGCGACGTCCTCCCACGTCGACGAGGACCTGTGGCGGGCCCTTGCCCAGGCGGACCTTCTCGGCCTCGCACTATCCGAAAAGGACGGTGGTGCCGATCTTGGACTGGCCGGATTGGCCGTGCTGCTGGAAGAACAAGGCCGGAACGTCGCCCCCGTACCCCTCTGGCCGCACGGTGTCGCCACCTGGGCGGTCGCGCGCTACGCCGAGCCCGGGGCGCTGGCCCGGGAAGCGGCCGAGGGCGAGGTGCGGCTCACCGTTGCCCTCGAAGAATACGGCCGCTCGCCCTGGGAGCCCGGCTGCGTGGCCACCTGTGCCGACGGCATCTGGCGGCTGACCGGCACCAAAGCCGCGGTCCCGTCACCGGCGGGCGCTGCGTACGTCGTCGTTTCCGCGACAGGCCCCGACGGTCCCGCGATGTTCCTGGTGCCGGCCGAAGGCGTTTCGTGGCGGGAGTCCGAGACCACCGCGCACGAGTTCGCCGGTGACCTCTCGCTGTCCGGAGCCGTGGCCCGCCCGCTGGGCCCCGCCGCGTTCGGCGCCGTGCTGCGCGCCGCGGCGGTCGCGATCGCCGCTGTCCAGCTCGGCGTCGCCGATGGCGCGCTGCGCCTGGCCGCGTCCTACACCTCGGCAAGGGAGCAGTTCGGCCGTCCCTTGGCGGCTTTCCAGTCCCTGCGACACCAGCTGGCCGACTGCTTGATCGACCTCGACGCGATGCGCGTGACGTTGTGGCAGGCGATCCAAGCCGTCGACACCGATGACGCGGAAGCCGAGCGAGCGGTTCAGGTCGCCTCCTGGTGGCGAGCCCAAGGCGGACTCGACGTCGTCTACCGGGTGCAGCACGTCCACGGGGGCATCGGGGTCGACGTCGACTATCCGGTGCACCGGTACTTCCTTTGGGGGCGTCAGCTCGCCGGCACGTTGGGCGGCCCCGCGGCGGTGCTGTCCCACCTCGGAGACGTCCTGGCGGCGGGGGAGGTGAACGGATGACGGCCGTGGGCGATCGGTTGCCATCGCTGGAGATCCCGGTGACCCGCACGATGATCGTGGCTTCCGCGATCGCCTCACGCGACTACCAGGACGTGCACCACGACCCGGCGCTCGCGATCGAGCGCGGTTCACCGGACGTGTTCATGAACATCCTGACCACCAACGGGCTCGTCGATCGCTTCGTGACGGCGTGGGCCGGGCCGTCCGCGGTGGTCAAACGGCTCAAGATCCGCCTCGGTGCCCCCAACCACCCTGGCGACACGATGGTGCTCACGGGAACGGTGACCGCGATCGACGCGGACCGCCTCCAAGTGGAGGTCCGCGGCGAAAACGGGCGAGGCACGCATGTCAGCGGAACGGTGGAAGTCGAGGTCGGACGATGAAGCGAACCGCGATCGCGGGAATCGGCGCGACCGAGTTCTCGAAGGCGTCCGGGCGGAGTGAGCTGCGTCTGGCGTGCGAGGCGGTCTCGGCCGCGATCGAGGACGCCGGGCTCCAACCGTCCGAAGTGGACGGCATGGTCACCTTCACCGCCGAGTCCAGCGCGGAGATCCACGTCGCGCGCAACATCGGCATCGGGGACCTGTCCTTCTTCTCCCGGGTGCCGCACGGCGGTGGTGCCGCCTGTGGCACTGTCGCGCACGCCGTCGCGGCGATCACCGCGGGACTCGCCGACGTCGTGGTGTGCTGGCGTGCCTTCAACGAACGCTCAGGGGAACGCTATGGGCTCGGGCAGGCCGACAGGCCGCTCGACGTGAGCGCGGACCGCGCCGCGTACTCCTGGATGACCCCGTTCGGACTGTCCACCCCGGCTCAGTGGGTGGCCATGTCCGCCCGGCGGTACATGCACGAATACGGGGCAACCTCCGAGGATTTCGGCCGCGTCGCGGTGATCGACCGGGCGCACGCCGCCACCAACCCGAAGGCCTGGTTCCACGGCAAGCCGATCACCCTCGCCGAACACCAGGCGTCGCGGTGGATCGCCGAGCCACTGCACCTGCTCGACTGCTGCCAGGAGACCGACGGCGGGCAGGCGCTCGTGGTCGTGTCCGCCGAACGAGCCCGTGACCTTCCACATCCACCGGCGTACGTCCTCGGCGCGGCGCAGGGCGCGGGACGGGACCAGCACATGATGACGTCGTACTACCGCCTCTCGATCTCCGGTATCCCCGAACTCGGCCTGGTCGCGGACCGGCTGTGGGCACAGAGCGGGCTCGGTCCCGCCGACATGGAGGCGCTCGTGCTCTACGACCACTTCACCCCGTTCGTCCTGCCACAGCTGGAGGAATTCGGCTTCTGCGGGCGCGGGGAGGCCCGGCATTTCCTGGCCGACGGACATCTGGACCCCGGCGGACGGCTGCCGCTCAACACCCACGGCGGGCAGCTGGGCGAGGCCTATCTGCACGGCATGAACGGGATCGCCGAAGCGGTCCGGCTGGTGCGCGGCACTTCGGTGAACCAACCGGCGTCCGCCAGGAACGTCCTGGTCACCGCCGGAACCGGAGTGCCGACCAGCGGTCTCGTCCTCGGTGCCGCCACATGAACGCGGGTGAGTGGATGGGCCGCCCGCTGGGTGAACGGACCGTCGCCTACGACGAGCGGGACGCGATCCTGTACGCGCTCGCCGTCGGAGCGAAGGCGGCTCAGCTGGACCTCGTGTTCGAAGAACGGCTACGGGTTCTGCCGACCTTCGCGCTCACGCTCGCCCAGTGGGCGCCGGACGCGCTCGGGTCGGCCGGTGCGTTCGACACCGGTACGGCGGTGCACGGCGCGCAAAGGCTGGAGGTCCTGCGGCCGCTGCCACGTTCGGGAGAGCTCGTGATGAAAGCGTGGGTGCGTGACGTCTGGGACAAGGGGTCCGCGGCGGTCGTCGAGGTCGAGGTCGAAAGTCACTGTTTCGTGGCGACCTGGTCGATCTTCGCTCCAGGGGCCGGGGGATTCGGCGGGGACCGCGGACCGTCCGCACCACCGCGCCCGGCAACGCCCGCCCGCCTCACCACGCAGGTCCCGACCGGTGAGAACCAGTCCGCGCTCTATCGCCTGCTGGGCGATCGTCACCACATGCACGTCGACCCGGAAGCCGCGCGGGCGGCCGGTCAGCCCCGGCCGTTCCTGCACGGACTCTGCACCTTGGCCGCCGTGCTGTTCCCGCTCGCGGCCGAGGCGGGCGCCCATCCCGCTGATCTGCAGGGGCTGGCCTGCCGGTTCGCCGGGCCGGTGTTCCCGGGCGACACGGTGGAGGTGGCGTTCCACCCTGGCGAGACGGCGACGGGATTCGAGGCATCGGTCGGGGACCGGCCGGTCCTGACGGGAGGAGAGGTGAGGTTCCGGTGAGCGAACTCGACGCGATCGGTACCGCCGACGCGATCCGAAGCGGCGCTGTCAGTGCCCGGGAGGTCGTCGAGGAGGCGATCGACCGGATCGAAAAGCTCGACCCGATAGTGAACGCGGTCGTGAGCTCACGGTTCGAGCAGGCGCTCGCCGAGGTCGACGGCGGTCTGCCCGCCGGACCGCTGCACGGCGTGCCCGTCCTGATCAAGGATCTGGGTGCCACGGTCGCCGGACTGCCGTCGACCGGTGGGAGCCGGTTGTTCGCCGAGCGGATCGGCGATCGCGACAGCGAATTGGCCGCCCGCTATCGTCGCGCCGGGATGGTCGTCCTGGGCATGACCAACACCGCCGAGCTGGGCAAGAACGCGAGCACGGAGCCCGTACTCTTCGGCCCGACCCGCAATCCTTGGCGCGCCACGCATTCGGCGGGGGGATCGAGCGGCGGATCGGCGGCCGCCGTCGCCGCCGGACTGGTCCCGGTGGCGCACGGCAGCGACGGCGGCGGGTCCATCCGGATCCCGGCCGCGATGTGCGGGCTCTTCGGCCTCAAACCCAGCCGCGGCCGCGTCTCGCCCGCGCCGTCTCCCGCGTCGTTCGCCAACCTGGTCTCGGTCCACCACGCGCTGACCACCACGGTCCGCGACAGCGCCCTGCTCCTCGACATCGCCGCGGGACCGCTCGCCGGGGACGCGTTTTCCGCCCCCTCGCCGGATTCGAGCTTCCTCGACGAAGTGACAACCCGCCGCACGCTCAGGATCGGGCTCGTCACCGCACTTCCCGGGCTCACCCCGGAGCCATCGTGTGTCGCGGCGACCGAAGGCGCCGCCGCGTTGTGCGAGACGCTCGGCCATACGGTGGTGCCGGTCGCGGCGGGCTACGACCCCGCCGAGGTCGCCCGCGTGGCAGGCGACGTGATGGGAGCCGACCTCGTCGTCACCGTCGAAGACCGGCTGGTGGAGCTGGCTCGCGACTTGCGCGACGACGATCTCGAACCGCTCACCCGGGTGCTCTACGAGCATTACCGCGGCCTGTCCGCCGCCGACTTGAATCGCACGCTGCGGCGCGCACAGGGGATCGGCTGGGAGGTCGGACGGGCGTTCGGCGAGGTCGACCTGGTGCTGACCCCGACACTGGCCCGGCCGACCCCGCGCCTCGGCGAGCTGGACACGTCCCGGCCCGAGACCATCTACCGGCACGCGGCGGTCTACGCGGCCTTCACCTCGGTCTTCAACCTGACCGGCATGCCCGCGATGTCCGTGCCGTTCGGGTCCACTTCGGACGGACTGCCACTCGGGGTGCAGTTCGCCGGTGACCTCGGCGCGGAGCCGCTGCTGCTCGGGTTGGCCGCGCAGATCGAGGAGGCCGCGCCGTGGCAGAGGACGGTCCTTCCCATCTCGCCATGAGAACCGGCTACCTCATGTTCAAGGCGAGGTCGGCCGCGGTCCAGGCCATCGCGACGGCGCCGTCGAGCACGGCCCGGTCGGCCGCCGGGGTGACGCAGGCCGCGGTGAACTCCGGCTGGTGATTGACCGCGGGAGCGCAGTCGAGGCCGAGCATCGGGTGGATCGAGGGGATGGCGTGGGAGACGTTGCCCATGTCGGTGGCGGCGCCGACGACGCCGCGCGGAAGATCGGGGAAGACCCTGCCGAGAGCCTCGGCGTTGGCGCGGTAGAGCGTGAGCAGCGCCGGATCGGGCCGCAGATCCGCGTAGTCCGGGGCGACCGGGCTGAGCGACAGCTCGCAACCGGTGGCCACCGCGCCGGCCTCGAAACACCGTGTGACCCGCTCCTTCAGCGCGGCCAGTTCGTCCAGGCTTTCGGTCCGGACGATCCAGCGGCCACGGCTGGTGTCGGGGATGACGTTGGCCGCGGAGCCGGCTTCGGTGACGACGCCGTGGATCCGGTCTCCGGCGGTGGTCTGCTGGCGCAGCAGCCCGATGGACACCTGGGCGACGGTCATCGCGTCGGCGGCGTTGATCCCGAGCTGCGGATACGCGCCCGCGTGCGCGGGTTTGCCGCGGTAGGCGACATCGACCTGGGCGACCGCCGAGCCCGGCATCGCCGCCATCTCCACGGCCGCCGGATGCACCATCATGGCGGCGTCCATGCCGTCGAACGCGCCGCGCTCGAGCATCAGGACCTTGCCGCCCCCGCCCTCCTCCGCCGGTGTGCCGAGCACGGTGACGGTCAGCCCGAGATCGTCGGCCAGGCGAGCCAAGCCGAGTCCGGCACCGACCGCGGCGGCCGCGATGACGTTGTGGCCACAGGCGTGCCCGATGTCCGGCAGGGCGTCGTACTCGGCGCAGATCGCGACGTGCACCGGGCCCGAGCCCACGGTGGCCCGGACGGAGGTGGGCAGGTCGTAGCAGCCGTGCTCGACGTCGAAACCCGCGTCGGAGAGCGCGGCGGCCACCCAGGCACTGGCCCGGACCTCTTCGAAGGCCAGTTCCGGGTGTGCGTGGATCCGGTGCGAGAGCGCGAGAAGACTGTCGGTCTCCGCCCGGATCCGTTGCTCGATCGCGGTCTTCGGATTCACGCGTTCTCCGCCGCGATGTGGACCGAAGCGGGACGGGTCGCGGCGTCGAAGGCGGCGTGCGCGCCGGTCGCGCCCATGCCGCTCTCGCCCGAAGGTTCGTACAGCCGCTCGGGGCCGCCGCCCTGCCACTGGTTGACCCAGGTGACGCCGGCCGGGATGCGGGCGGCGGCGTCGACGTGGTCCGGGTCGGCGGTGTAGACGGTGGCCGCGAGTCCGTATTTCGATCGGGAGGCGCGTTCGAGGCCTTCTTCGAACGAGTCCACGACGACCACCGGGGCGACCGGCCCGAACGTCTCTTCGGTCATGACCAGCATCGAGTCGTCCACGCCGGTGAGCACGGTGGGTGGGTAGAAGAAGCCTTTTCCTTCGGGGACCACGCCGCCGGTGCGTACCTTCGCGCCTTTCCGCACGGCGTCCTCGACGTGCCGGGCGACGACGTCCCGCTGCTGCCTGTCGACCAGCGGGCCGAGCATGACCCCTTCGTCCAGGCCGTCGCCGAAGGCGAAGCTCTCGGCAGCCGCGACCAAGGCCTCGATGAACGGCTCGGCGATGGCGCGGTGCACGTACACGCGCTCCATCGACGTGCAGATCTGCCCGGTGTTGATGAACGCGCCGAACGCGACGGCGCCCGCGGTGGCGACAGGGTCGACGTCAGCGTCGACCACGACAGGGTCCTTACCGCCTAGTTCGAGGACCGCCCGGCGCAGCCGTTCGCCTGCCGCGGCGCCGACGCGCTTGCCGGTGGCGACCGAACCGGTGAAGTGCACCAGCCGGATCTGCTCGTGTTCGGCCAGCGGCGCCCCGGCCCGGCCGTCGCCGAGTACCAGGTTCACCACCCCCGGCGGGAGATCGGCCAGTTCGAGCAGCCGCGCGACCGACAGCGGCCCGCGTTCGGACGGCTTGATCACCACGGTGTTCCCCGCGGCGAGCAGCGGGCCGACGGCCGCGAGCACCGCCGTCACGGGGAAGTTCCACGGCGTGATCACGGCCGTGGCGCCCAGCGGATGACGCAGGATCCGGGTCCGGCCACCGTCGGGCCGGTCGACGATCTCTTCGAAGTCGTAGGAGAGCGCGTCGGCGGTCGCGGCTCGCAAGCCGGCGACCGCGCCGTCGAGGAAGGTCCGGCCGATGCCCAGCGGTTTGCCCATCTCCCGGCATTCGAGGTCCACCAGTTCGTCGCCGTGCGCGGCGACGACGTCGGCCCAGGCGGAGATCCGGGCGACCCGCTCGTCCAGCGGCGTCGCGGCCCAAGCCGGGTGTGCCGCGACGGCCGCTGTCACGGCGAGGTCGACGTCCTCGGCCGAACCTGCGGGATGGCGGGCGATGATCTCTTCGGTCGCTGGGTTCACCAGATCCAGGAGGACGTCGCCACGCGAGTCCGCCCACTTGCCGTCGATGAGGTTCTGCAGGGTCTTCATGAGGTTCCTCGGAAGTCGGGGGATGGGTCAGCCGAGCCGGTCGGCCATGAGTTCGCCGGCCATGATCGCGGCGAGGTTGGTGTTGGCGCGGGGGACCGACGGGAAGATCGACGCGTCGATCACTCGCAGGCCGTTGAGGCCGAGTACTCGGCAGTCGGGGTCGACCACCGTGTCGGCATGCGCGGGGTCGCCCATCCGGCAGGTGCTGGTCCCGTGCTGCGAGTCCCCGACGGTGGCCAGCAGGTGGTCGTCGAGCTCGCTGTCGTTGTCGAGGGCGGCGAACAGGGCCTCGTTCGCGCGTTCGAGCGAACCGCCGAGGATCGGGGCGGTCTCGTCGCTGCGTGCCAGCTCGACCAGTGCCCGCACGCCGGCACGCAGCCGCGGGAGGTCTCGCTCGTCGGAGAGCATGCGCTGGTGGACCAGCGGCTGGGCGTCCGGGTCGGCCGAAGTCAGGCTGACCTCTCCGCGGGAATGGTTGTGGTTGAGCCAAACTCCGTAGGAGCCGGCCCCTGCCCCGGTGTTCGCGAACGCCATGGCGAGCACGCTCTGGTTCATCGAGACGAACATCAGGTCGCCTTCGGGTGCGCCTGGGCCGCTGGTGAAGCGGACACAGACGTTGGTGTGCCGGTCGCCCGGCGTCTTGATGGCCGCCGCTTCGGTCAGCGGCAGCTGGATCATGGCGATCGGATGGTCCTGCAGGCCGAGGCCGACAGGGAGGTCCGCGCGCACGTCGATATCGAGCGAACGCAGCTGCCCCGCCGGGCCCACCCCGGAACGCAGCAGGATCGACGGCGAGTGGATCGCGCCCGCGCTGAGGACGACCGTATCGGCGAGCTCCGTCGTCGCGACCCCGCCGCTGATCACCCGGACACCGATCGCGCGGCTGCCCTCGAAGAGCACCTTGTCCACCAACGCGTCCCCGCGGATGGACAGATTCGGCAGTTCCCGGGCGGGTTCGAGGTACGCGTCGTTGACCGACACGCGCCGCCCGTCGCGGGAGTTGATCGGGTAGGGCGAGACGCCGGTGGCGTCAGGGGCGTTCACATCGGGCGCCCAGCCATGGCCCGCGGCGATCGCCGCGCGGTGCAGCGCGGTGTCGACAGCGCCCCATTCCTCTTGCGGCGTACGGTAAATCGGCGTCGGGCCGCCGCGACCGTGGTAGGGCTGGTCGCCGAAGACCTCGTCGTCCTCCAGCTTGGCGAAGTACGGCAGGACATCCGCCGGTGCCCAGCCGGGCACCGCCCAGTCCGTGAAGTCGGCCATCGGCGGGCGGATCGCGATCTGCCCGTTGATCGAGGAGCTGCCACCGGCGCCCCGGCCACGCCAGTACGGCGCCGGGGACTGCTTTTCCGTCCGGGTCGAGTCCAGGCCGGCCCACACCATGCCCTCGGCCGCTGTCGGGTGCAGCAGGGCGACGATCGGGTTGGGGGAGCGCCACGCCTCGTGCATCTCGGCCGAGCGGTAATCGCGGCCCGCCTCGAGCAGCAGTACCCGCTTGCCCCGTTCCGCCGACCGCACGGCGAGCGCCGCTCCCGAGGATCCGGCGCCGACCACGATCAGGTCCCAGCCGCTGTCCACCATGTGCCTGCTCCTTCGCCCCGTCTTCGTCGCGGTTAGAATGAGCGCCAGCCGTACGTTCAGTCAAGAGTGAACGTTCAGTTTTTTCTGAGCTATAGTGAGGGTGTCGATGACCGACGGTCGGCCCGGTGAGAACGCGCTCATCGAAGACTTCGGCCTGCGCATCGGCCGCGCCATGGGGTGGCCACCGATGGCGGGGCGCACCAGCGGCGTGCTGATGCTCAGCGAGAAACCTCTTACCCTGGGCCAACTTCAGGAAGCCCTCGACGCGAGCAAAGGCTCGGTGTCGGAGATGACCCGGCTGCTCATGGTCAACGGTGTCGTCGAGCGCGCCAAGGAACCCGGCAGCCGCCAGTTCGTCTACCGCTGGCGCGACGACGCCTGGATCGGCTGCCTGCGGCACCAGGTCACCATGACCCGCGAGCTGCTGGAGCTGGCCGAGAACGCGCAGGAGCGCGGAAAGCACCTGCCCGCCGAGCAGCGCGGGCGGCTGCGCCAGATGCGCGACTACTACGTCTTCATGACCGAACAGCTCGAAGCGCTGCTGGTCGAATACACCGGTCAGGCGAAATCCGGAGCCTGACGGCGCCTCTCGGTCACGCAGAGTTCGGCTGGGCAGGGTGTCGTACTGCTCTCGGTAGAAGCGGGCGAACCGCGCCGCGACCGGGAAGCCCCAGGCGGCGGCGATCCCGGCGACGGTGGCCCCCGTGGTGGGATCGGCGGCCAGCGTGATCGCCTCGCTTGCGTGGGCGTCGATGTAGGCGACGGCGCGGCGCAGCATGGCCGGATGCGCGTCGTGGTTGTCCGCGGCCGTGGGCCGCAGGAGCACGTTGTTCGGCAACGTGCGCAGGACGGTGGTGGCCAGCAACTGCGACGCGGTCGACACGATCAACGGCCGATCCGAGTCAAGGTCGGTGAGGCACAGCCCAGGTCCTTCTCGTTGCGGAGTTCTAATCTTTCCCGCGCTGGACGGCTTTCAGTACCCGGTCAAGTCCGAAGTCCCAGGCTTGCTCGATGTCGCCGCCCAGCCGGAACGCTCCCGCGAGTTCGATCGCGATGAACCCGTTCGCCCAGGCCACAAGCGTCTGCGCGGCCGGCATCATGTGCTGTGGTCCGGCCAATTCGGCGACCAGGCGCAGCAGCGTCACCGAGGAGCGCTCGTATCGTGTGGTCGCGCCGGGCACCGCCTGCGGCAGGTACATGAGTGTGTAGGCGACCGGGTTGGCATGGGCGAATGCGCGGTAGACGCTCGCCACTGCCCGTAGGTCGGCGATGGGATCTCCGGACTCGGCTGCCCCGTCGATGGCCGCGGTCAACTCGTCGGTCACGTCCTCGAGGATGAGTCGGAACAGATCGGAGCGGCTGCGCACCCGCTTGTACAGCGACGGAGTGCGCACCCCGACCGCATCGGCCACATCGCGCATGGTCAGCGTATCCATACCGCGTTCTTCCAGCAGGCGGCGTCCGGCCGCCACGACGGCGGCGGTCGAGGTCTGCGCGTGGGCGGGCATTCCAGCCTCCTGTCACCAGGTCGTCATCGTGTTCGCGGTCACTTGAAGGCTAATAGGTGTAGCTATCCGAGGGCAACCGATGTAGCTTCAAGGCTAATGATGTTAGCCGTCAGCAGGAAGGTGTTGCCATGCGAATCGCCGAGGATTCAACTCGGAAGTTGCCGATCCGGTTCCAGCGGGCCGAGAACTTGATCATCGCCGCCGCGGTCGTGGTCGGCTTCGTGTACTTGGACTTCTCCTGGTGGTGGTTGCTGGCGTTGTTCCTGGCATTCGACGCGTCAGCGGTGGGCTACTTGGTCAACGAGCGCGTCGGGGCCGTCTGCTACAACGTGGTGCATTCGTATTTCGCCCCCGCCGCGCTGTTACTCGGCTATGTGCTGACCTCGGCCGACTGGTGCGCGTTTCTTGGGCTGGTGTGGGCTTTCCACATCGCGTGCGACCGCGCACTCGGTTACGGCCTCAAGTTCGCGAGCGGCTTCCAGGACACCCACCTTGGCCGGGTCGGCAAAGGCTGAGTCCGGCCCGTGCTCAGCGCCTCGTCTCGTATCGGGTCAGCATCACGCCGCCGGGAAACGTCCGGGTCTCCACCAGGGTCAGGGTCACCCAGCTCTCCAGCGCGGTGAAGAACGGTGTGCCGCCGCCCACCAAGACCGGCACGGTGACCAGCACGTACTCGTCGATGAGCCCGGCCCGCATGGCCGCTCCGGCGAGCGTCGCGCCTCCGATGTCCATCGGGCCGGCGTCTTCGGCCTTGAGCCGGGTGATCTCGGTGACCGCGTCGCCGGTGACCAGGCGGGTGTTCCAGTCGACCGTGCTGGCCGTGGAGGAGAACACCACCTTCGGCATGTCCCGCCAGCGGCGGGCGTACTCGATCGCCGCCGGTGTGGCGCCGGGCTGCCGGTCGGCGGTCGGCCAGTGGGAACTCATCGCTTCCCACAGCTTGCGCCCGTACAGCGCCAGGCCCGTCGCGGCCACTCGGTCGGACCACCACTGGAACAGCTCGTCGCTCGGCGACGAGTCCGGTCCCTCACCCCCACTCCAGCCGAGGTCGTCCCCGGGCGCGGCGATGTAGCCGTCCAGGGTCACGTTCATGCCAAAGGTCAGTTTCCGCATGGCGTCAGCTTGCCGTGAGCCGGTATCACTCGTACAGACGAGCGTGGCTCGAAATTCGATCTCGCCGGTATTGAGTCGGCGGGTACAGAGGCCGGCCGTGGCAGCTGTCAGGGAGCGATGGTCCGGGCTGGTCGCGCGGCTTGGTCGGGGTTTCGCCGGAAGTGGTCGAGGGTTTCGCAGTCGCAGGAGCCCAGCACCTTCACCGCGGATCGGGAGAGCGGGCCCCAGGCAGTCCTCGGGCTTCGATCCAGTCCCGGGTGGCGGGGAAGGTGAACAGGTGGTGGCATGCCGCGCTCGCCAGGCGTTCCCGCAGGTGCTCCACGAGTGCGTGGCGGTCGTCCGGGGTCAGGTCGAGCCGTCGGTCCGCGCGCCGGACCCGGTCCGCGTGGAACTCGTCCCGCCGGGGCGCGGGCGGCCTGGTCGTCGATCTCCAGCAGGCCGGTCTCGAAGCCCCACGCCCACACCGTCCCGGTGGCGAAGAAGTACTCGTCGCGTCCGGGACGATCTCCGGCCCACAGGTCCCGGGCCTCGTCCTCCGACAGCGAGGGGATCGTGCTCATCGGACCCCTGCTCCTCGTCGTCCGCCGTGTCGCAGGCGAAGCCTAACCGACCGCTCAGCGGCATGAGAGTGCATGCCAACTCTCAGGCGAGGGTGGCGCCGTAGGCGGTGAGCACGGGGCGTAGTGGCTGGAAGAAGCTGACTTGGCTGTTCCCGCCGGACAGCACTCCGTAGCCGACGCCGGCGTAGAACAGCGGGCCGCCGCTGTCGCCGCTCCCGATGGGGATGTCGGTGGCGATCGTCCCGATGACCTGTTTGCCGTTGCCGAAGTTCACGGTCTGGTTGAGGCCGAGGACTTTCCCGCACGTCTTCTTCGTGGTCATGCCGCTCTTGCACACCCGTTGACCCACCTGCGGGGTGCCCGCGCGCAGGATCCGCTGGGTGCTGCCGTCGTAGAGGTCGACCCGGCTGTGCCCGGAGCCGGAAAGGTCCCGGACACGGCCGTAGTCGGTCACCGGGAAATGGGTGTCCACGTGGGGGCCGATACGTTGCCAGTCCAGCCCGTGTTCGGTGCAGTGCCCGGCCGTGAGGATGTACCGGACGCCCTTGACGAGGATCGCGAACCCCGCTGAGCAGTAGTACGGTTCACGGCCGGGTCCCGGCGAGACCGTGTACATCGCGTCACCGCTGTTCACTGCCGGCTGCTGTGCCGTACCGACCGCGGACGGCGCCGCGGAGGCGACCGGGCAGGCCGGCAGAACGGCCGCGGCCGCGGCGATCAGCACCCCGGCCTGTTTACGACGTGAGCAGCCAAACATCGTCATGTCCTTCCGTCCTGTGAAGACTGGATATGCGACCAGTCCAATGCCGCGCGGTCCGCGACACAATCGGAGTCAGCCTGACGAGTGATCAGAAGCCGTCGGCCGCCATGATCCGTGTACGGTCACCCTCCGGCAAACGAATCGTGTATGCGGGCAGGTTGGCCGGGAGCGGGACACGCTCCCGGCCACCGATCCGCTACGCGGGCAGGGTTTTGGTCCACTCGGCGTCGACCCTGGCACCGGCGGGGTCGGCCACCTTGTACACCGCCCCGTCCAGGGTGATGAAGACCGACGTCCCGTTCACCCGGCCGGTCTCCGGATCGACGACGAGCCGCTCGCCCTCGGGCAGCAACAGGCCTTGCCCGCCCGGCACCGTGCCGAGGTTCTGGACACCGGGATAGCCGGCGATCATGCGGAAGGCCGTGGCCCGGACCTCCGGCTTGGCCGGCAGGGTGGAGACCAGTGAGATCAACGCCTGGAAGGCGGCCTTCTCCCGGTCACTCGCGGTCAACGGGCCCGCGCTGGTCCTGGCGTCGCTGCGCTTGAGGGCCTCGGCGATCCAGGCCTTCAACGCGACAGGGTCCGTCGGCAGGGCACGCAACTGCTCGAGGGTCAGATCGACGGCGGCCATCGAGAACGGGGCGGCTGAAGGCTTCTTCATCGGCGTGACCTTGCCTCCTGTCTTCACTCCCCGCATCCACGACTGACCGTCCGGCTTGATCCAGTACTCGTACCCACTCGAAGCGGCAGCGCCGTCCACCTTCACGTGCCAGTAGGTGCCGGACCCCTCGGGGGAACGCTCGGCGGCGGTGGCGGCCGCGAGCAGGATCTCCTGCCCGCTGACCGTTCGCACCGGCGGAGCGTCGACCGGTGCGGCCGGCATGGCCGCGATTGCCACGGCGGCAGCGGCGGCCGTGGCAATCGCGGCCCCCGTGACCAGCCATCCGGTCCGCCGCCGGGAGGCCCGGCCGCCGTGTATCCGGTTCTGGAGCCGGTGCCGGCTGCGGTCGACCACCTCCCGGGACGGCTCGTCCGGGGCCAGCGCGGCGCGCAGCGTCTGCAGATCATTCATCGAGTGCCTCCGGAGTGAGGATGAAGTTGAGCTTCTTGCGTGCACGGTTGAGCCGGGAACCGACCGTGCCGGAGGAGATACCGAGTGCCGTGGCCACTTCCTCGTATCCGAGCTGGCCGAGCGCCACGAGCAGCAGCACGTCCCGTTCCCCGGCGGACAGCCGCGACAGCGCGTTCGCGAGTTGAGGAAGCAGCCGCCGGGCGGCCACCGACTCGACCACCCTGCTCTCGTGCCCCTCGACCGCCGGTGCGACGTTCACCCGTGCCAGCGCCCGATAGTGGCGAGCCTCCTTACGGCGGTGCCTGGCCACCAGATTCGTGGCGATGCCGAACAGCCAGACCCGCACCTCACCGCGTTCGGCGTCGAACGTGCCGCGCCGGTCGAACGCGACGAGGAACGTCTCCGCGGCGATGTCCTCCGCGGTCTGCGCGTCCAGCCGGCCGGCCACATACCGGTAGATGGCCGCGAAGTAGCGATCGTGTACTTCGGTGAACAGTTCCGGGTCCTGCGACAACCGGGCGGCCAGCTCGGCATCGGTCACCTGCTCGCCCGTTCCCGCTGTCATATGTCCCCCTCTGACATGTGGATCCTTTCCGTCGACGGTCAGCTTTCACCACCACTTCGCCGTCGGCCGGTTTCTTCTTCCCGCCCGACTTTCGGGTCTACACGCGGGTGTGGCGGGCCACTTACCATGAGTGTGGTCTAGACCTCTCATGAGAGGAATCTTGCGATGAAGTTTTCCCGCTCCGCCGTCAAAGTCGCGGTGCTGACCGCTGTGCTCGGTACGGTCTCGGTGTTCACCGCCGTCCCCGCTCTCGCGCACGGCTCGATGGGCAACCCGGTCAGCCGGATCATGCGCTGTTTCCAGGAGGGTCCGGAGAACCCGAAGTCCGCCGCGTGCAAGGCCGCCATCGCGGTGGGCGACAGCTGGCCGATCTACGACTGGGACGAGGTCAACATCGGCGACGCCAGCGGCCACAGCCGCGAGATCATCCCTGACGGCAAGCTGTGCAGTGCCGGCCGGGGTAAGTACAAGGGGCTCGACCTGGCCCGCGCCGACTGGCCGGCGACCACGATGCCGGGCAGCGGCCCGTACACCTTCAAATATCAGCTGACCGCCGCACACCCGGGCACCTTCGAGCTATACGTCACCAAGCCGAGCTACGACCCGACGAAACCGCTCAAGTGGTCCGACCTGGAAGCCACTCCGTTCTACAAGCAGGACAACCCGCCGATCGTCGGCAATGCCTACCAGCTCAAGGCGAACCTGCCCGGCGGGCGCACCGGCAGGCATCTGATCTACTCGATCTGGCAACGCCACTGGCCCGACTCCGGCGAGGCCTTCTACTCCTGCTCGGACGTGATCTTCACCTGATCCCCACGGCCCGGCCGACAGCGGTGGCGAAGACCGCTGTCGGCCGGCCATTTCGACAGGTCGAGCGTGCCGGATGAGCTCAGCGACCCGCGCGCCCTTGCGGCGAACCACCGTCGAAGGTGCCGCGCATCCAGTCGTTCATCAGCGCCGCCGTATGCGGGGCGTGCTCCTCCATCATGGTGAAGTGGTTGCCACGGGTGATAACGGCCGTGTGCTCGAAGGGCCACACCGGTTCCCAGTCCGGGGGCCAGTCCTGCACGGGGTCGCCCGCACGCACGAACAGCACCGGGACCGGCAGGTAAGTCGGCGTCCAGTCGAAGGTCCCGTACTGCAGCATCGCGGTGATCCAGCTGTCGTCGGTGGGCACCACATAGCTCGGGTCGGCCATCCGGAGCTGCATTTCGTCACCGAGACCCGGCAGCAGGCGGACCAGCCGCTCGTACTCGCTGGGGAGATAGCTGTCCAGCACCACCACTCCGGCAGGCGGTGTGCCCTGTTCGTGCAGGTGCTGTGCGAGCAGGTGGGCGACGAGGCCGCCGGCGGACAGACCGGTCAAAACGAAAGGCTGATCTCCCAGCTCGGCACGCAGACTGGCGGCGTGCGCCGCCAGCAGCATCTCCCGGGTCTTCGGCAGTGCCTCATCGCCGCGGAATCCCGGTTGCCGGAGCGACCAGACATCCCGTTCGCCTTGGAACGCCTTGGCCAGGCGCGAATACTGCACCGGATCGGCCTGTCCGGTGATGGCGGGGACGCACACCAGCGCCGGTCGCCCGGGGCCACTGGCCAGCCGGACCGGGCGGGCCGGATGCGGCAGCTGTTCCAGCGAGCCGAAAAAGGTGCGGTTCCTTTCCCAGCCTGAGACCCTGATGCGCAGAAACCGCTGTCGGAAGTCTTCCCGGTCCTCGTCCTGGACCAGGTCGTCTTCGCCCCTGCCCATGAGCTCCGCCAGATACTTGGCCAGCATCGCCGGGGTCGGGTGGTCGAAGGTGACGGTCGCCCGCAGCCGCCGTCCCAGCGCCTCGGCCAGGTGGTTACGGATGCGGACCGCGGCCAGTGAGTCCACCCCCATCTCCAGAAACCCGGCGTGCCGGTTGAGTTCCGCGGTATCGACGTGGCCGAGGGCCAGCGCGACCTTGTCCAGCACGAGGTCGAGTAGTGCGCGCTCCCGGTCCGGCCCGCCGAGCAGGTCGAGCAGCGGGCGCGGCCGGTCCGGGGTGTCCGGCCGGTCCTTGAGTTCCCGCAGCAGGGGCCGGTCCTCGGCGTCGTCCAGTGTGAGGCGAGCGGGCACCAGCACAGGGTCGGCGAGGGACACTGCGGCGTCGAACAGGGCAAGAGCCTCCTTGGTGGACAGCATGTCCACTGACGTCCGGAGGTGGCTGGTCAGGTCGCTGCGCTCGGCCCACAGGCCCCACGCGAGCGAGATCGCCGGCAGGCCCTGGCTGCGACGGTGATGGGCCAGCCCGTCGAGGACCGCGTTGGCCGCCGCGTAGTTCGACTGGCCCGCGCTGCCCGCGGTGGCGGCGGCGGAGGAGAACAGGACGAACGCCTTGAGCGGGAGCTCTTTCGTCAGCTCGTGGAGGGCGATGGCCGCTTCCGCTTTCGGTCGCATGACCGTGTCCAGACGGTCCCCGGTCATGGTCAGCATCACGCCGTCGTCCAGTGCCCCGGCCGCGTGCACCACGATCGTCGGCCGATGGTCCGCGAGCACGCGGGCCAGGTGCGTCCGGTCGGTCACGTCGCAGGCGACCGTGGTCGCGACGGCACCGACCTCGGCGAGCGCGGTCACCAGTTCCGGCGCGTGGCCACCTCGGCTGAGCAGTACGAGCCGCCGCACCCCGTGCGCGGTGACCAGATGCCTGGCGAGCAGCCCACCGAGGGTGCCGGTGCCGCCGGTGATCAGCACGACGTCGTCGGCATCGGCGAACCGCGCCGGGGCCGGCGGGACGACTCGCACCAGACGGCGTGCCAGCACCCGGCCGCCGCGCAGGGCGAGCTCCGGTTCGTCGGCGGCCAGCGCGGCCGCGATCGTCAACGGGGTGATCTCGTCGGCGTCCAGCAGCACGAACCGGCCGGGCTCCTCGGTCTGGGCGGAGCGCACGAGACCGGTGACAGCCGCGCCGGCCAGATCGCTGACGTCCTCGCCTGTCACGGCCGCCACCGCGCCCGAGGTGAGGAACACCAGCCTGGACGCGGCGAACTCCGGACGCGTCGTCCACCACTGAGCCAGCGACAGCGCGCGATGCGCCGACTCCCGCAGCGTGCCGGTGCCGCCGGCGATGAGCACCGCGTCCGGCACGGGCAGACCACCGGAGACCGCGTTCTCGAGCGCGTCCAGATCACGGAAGACCGGGAACTGCCCGGTCTCGATCCCGACGGTGACGACGACTTCCGAGGCCGTGCTGACAGCGGTGCGCACCTCGACCCATCTGCTCCGGAACAGCGCGTCCCTTGGGGCCTCACGGTGCGCGACGGCCGGTCGCAGCACCAGCGAATCCACCGACAGCACCGGCGCGCCCGCTCCATCGGTCACGTTCAGCCGCACCGAGTCGTCCGCCGAGCCCTGTAGCCGTACGCGCAGCATCGCCGGTTCGGTGGCGTGCGAGCTCACCCCGGCCCAGACGAACGGCAACACCGGTCCGTCCGTCACAGGTGCCGAACCATCGAACCCGAGGGCGTGCAGGGCGGAGTCCAGCATCGCCGGGTGGATCACGAAGCCTCGCTCGTCCACCGGGCAGTCCACTTCGGCGAAGACTTCCTTGTCACGCCGCCAAACCGCGCGCAACCCTTGGAACGTGGGGCCATAGTGCAGCCCGCGCTCGACCATGGCGGGGTAGATGCCTTGGTGCGCGACAGGTTCCGCACCCGCGGGCGGCCACTCGTCGATCGCGGCCGGTTCGATCCGTTCAGGGCTCAGCGTTCCGCCGCCGTGGTGTACCCAGTTCCCACCGTCCACTTTGGCGTGCAGCTGCAGTCCTCGCCGTCCGGTGCCGTCGGGCGCGCCCACCCGCAGCTGCACGGTGGCGGCCGCGTCGTCCGGCACCACCAGTGGCCGGTCCAGAGTCAGTTCCTCGACCGTGGGGCAGTGCGCGGCCGTGGCGGCACGCAAGGCGAACTCCAGCCAGGCGGTGCCGGGCAGGATCACCTCGTCCAGTACGCGGTGATCGGCCAGCCATGGCGACGAAGTCACCGACAGGCGGCCGGTCAGCACCAGTTCGTCGGTGCCCGCAAGTTCGACCGGCGCGTCCAGGACCGGGTGCCCACTGTCGCGTGTCTCTCCCGGCGTGACCCAGAACCGTTTGCGTTCGAAGGGATAGGTCGGCAGCTCGGTGAAACCCGGAGTCTCCTGGCCCGCCCACGCGGTCCACTTCGGACAAAGACCGCGGACGTGGAGTTCGGCGAGTGCGGCGAGGAAGGTGTCACGGCCGTTCTCGCCGCGGCGCAGCGTCCCGGTGACCACGGCCCGGTCGCCGACGGCCGCGATCACCGAGTGGACGAGTACGGGGTGCGGGCTGACTTCGACGAAGAAAGTGTGCTCCGGCAACGGAAGCCCGGCGAGGGCCGCATCGAAACGCACGGGCATCCGCAGGTTGCGGTACCAGTACCCCGCGTCCAGTTCGGGCCCGGCAAGCACGGTCGCGGTCACGGCGGAGTGGAACGGGATGTCGGTGTGCCGGGGTGAGATCGGGGCCAGTTCGGTGAGCACCCGTTCGCGGACCGACTCGACCTGGGGGGAGTGGGACGCGTAGTCGACAGCCAGCCGCCGCACCTGGACCCCGGATCCGGCCAGCTCCGTCAGCAGCCGGTCGAGCGCCTCGATGTCCCCGGCGACCACCGAGGACTCCGGTCCGTTCACCGTGGCGATC
>NZ_JBHRWK010000063.1:0-34697 GCF_042647925.1 Amycolatopsis speibonae | reverse complement strand
TCCCAGTCCGCCCAGCGCAGCAACCGCTGCATCCCGTCCGGCGACACCTCACCCGCCTGTTCAGCCAGCGTCCAGCCGTTCTTCCGCTCCAGGCCCGCCACCAGACCAGACACATACTCCCGAGCCCGAGCCCGCGGCTCCGAACGCGTGAAACGACCCGAAATCCGCTCATGAACCCGGCCCAGCTCACCCATCGCCACATCAACCACCACACGGATGATCTACCACACGCGCACCAAATGCCGTTGCAGTATTAGAACCACCCGTACCACTCACGAGGTCTTATCCCCCGAGCACTCCGCTGACCTCGTTCGGCGTCCCCGAAAGGGCGCCGGTCGCGGTCTTCACGCCGGAAGCGAGATCGACCGAATGGATCTCCTTCTTGCCGGGATCGGTCACGTAGGCGGTCCCGCCCCGGACGAAGATCGCCGGACGCGGCTGCTGCCACTCGAGCGGTTCCTGCCAGGAACCGAGTACGGCGATCTTTCGCGTCACCGAACCGGTCACCGGGTCGATCACGTGAATCTGCCCGTCGGTGCCCAGCACCAGAGCCTCACCCTGCGGGCCACGGGCCAGCGACCGGAAGGTGTAACTCGTCCCGAGGTCGACGTGCTTCATCGTGGCCTTCTCCGTGTCGATCAGGGACACCCGGTTCGAGCGTTCGAGCTCGGCGTCCTTGTCGACCTTGTAGTCGCCCAAGGTGATCGGAGAAACGTCCGAGCCCGCCTGGTTGCCGATACGCCCGTAGGGATCCGGGCTGGAAACCTTGGTGATGACTCCGTTCCGGTAGATCAGCACACCGGTTTCGCAGCCGACCACGACCGCCTCGCCGCGCGCGGCGGCTTCACCGTGCACGCCGGGGCACTGCTCGTTGCGCGCGATCTCCTTCTTGTCCTTGTCCAGCACCACGATTCCGGACCGCTTGTCCTTGTTCCCGACCGTGGTGACCAGTTCGCCGTTTTCGAGTTCGACGGCCACGCCGTGATGCGCTTCCGGCGTCTTGTGTTCGGGCGAAGGCAAAGCCGAGGTGCCGATCGTCTTCGGATCGAAGACGGTCACCTCGCCGGTGCCGTCGGCGAACAGCACCGTCTTGCCGGCGTGCCGCACGACGTGACCCGGTTTGGCCGCCTTCACCTCGGCGTCCGTCAGCACGGCACCGACAGCGTCGAGGACGCGAAACCCGGTGGACGTCGAGACCATGAGATGCCGGTCGTTCCCGGCGGGGTTGAGCCGGTTGAAGCCCGTCAGCGGGAGATCTTTGGCCACCTTCAAGGTCTTCCCGTCGAGCAGGAGGATCCCTCCGTCGTAGGTGACGGCCACCGGGTCCGCGACGACAGGCGCCGCGTCCTTCGGGGCTTCCGCGGCGGGCTGTTCGGTCGCGCAGGCGGCGAGCGCGAGCGTGCTCACCGTCGTCGCCATCAGCGCGGCGTAGCGGGTGGTTCGTGCCATTTTCCTTGTGCCTTTCGTCTGTTCCGGTCAGGAACGGGTCAAGCCGGTGGTGATCGATTCGGTGTTGGCGCGCATCATTTCCAGATAGGTGGCCGCGCCCTGGCCGGGTTCGCTGAGCGATTCCGAGAACAGCGGCGTCACCGCGACGTGCAGTCCGGCCTGTTCGGCCAGGACCCGCGCGAGCCGGTCCGGTTGCGAGGAATCGGCGAAGACGACCGGCACTCCCGCCGCGCGGACGACGTCGGCGAGTGCTTTCAGGTCCGAGGAACTGGGCGAAGCGAGCGTGGTCCCGCCGGGGATCACCGCGCCGACGACTTCGAACCCGTACCGCTGGGCGAGGTAGCCGAAGACGTGGTGATTCGTGACGAGTTTCCTTCGATCGGGCGGGATTCCGCCGAACTTCTCGGTCATCGTCGTGTCCAGCGCGTCGATCTCCCCGCGATAGCGTTCGGCGTTGGCGCGGATCACGGCTTCATCGACGCCGCTGACGTGGGCGACGACCTCGTCGGCGATCGCCTTCACCACGTCGCGCACCCGAGCGGGATCCGTCCAGAAATGGGGATCCGGCTTGTTCCCGGCGTAGCTGATCGGGTTCGCCCACTCCCCTGCCGGGAGCGCCGGTACGCCGTTTTCCTCGGCGGTGCGGACAGTGCGCAGCATGCCTTCTTCGAGCCCGAGTCCGTTGTAGACGATCAGACCGGCGCGTTCGACCTGAGCCGCCTGCTGCGCGGAGATACCGAACGAATGCGGGTCGGCGTTCGGTTTCATCAGCACGGTCACGTCGGCCTGATCGCCGACGACGGCACGCGTGATGTCGCCGAGGATGTTCGTGGTGACGACGACCGATGCGCTGTTCCCACGGCTGCCGGAACACCCGGTCGCCGCCAGCAGCGCTAGGACGCACAGTGCGAGGACCCGGCGCTTCATCGGCCGGTCTCCACGATGTGACCTGCCTTGCCGCCGACCTTCAATGTCCTGGCGCGACGAAGGTTGTCGTTGTAGTCGATCTCGTACACGTCCGCCGAGAGCGGGTTGTTGACGTAGGCGCGGGTCGTGTCGACCTGGATGGAAGGAATGTCCGCGGCGGTCGCTTCCGGTGTCAGAAGCGGGATCGCCGTCTGCTCCTTTCCACTGCCGTCGAAGGAACGCAGCGTTCCGTCCCGAGTCAGGGCCAGCAGCGGACCGCCCTCCCCGACGGCGTTCACCGCGGCGACCGGGCCGGTCTCGACGTACTGCCAGCTGCGGCGGCCGACGTCCAAGGACCACACGGCGGTCTCCCCTGCCCGTGCCGCGAGCGTCGCGCCGCCCGGCCGGTGGAAGAAAGCCGTAGCGCGCTCCTGCGCGGAGACACTGCGCGGGTACGGGATCTTCGCCCCGGTGAACGCACCGTCCTTTTCGGTCACGAGCAAGGCTCCGTCCGCGCAACCGAACACGACCCCGCGTCGCGTCACCGCCTGCCCCTGCAGGTCCGGACACGGCTGCTCGATCTCTGCCACGGCCTTTCCCTGACGGTTGTGAACGCGCACTCCCCGGGCGAGCGGCTTCCCGGGTTCCGCCACCGAAGCGAGGACGTGCCCGCCGTAGGGAATCGCGACACCGGCGTGGGGTTCACGCGTGATCTTCCCCAGTTCGGCCACGGATCCCTTGTCGAGCTGGGCCCTGTCGAGCAACGTCGTCGTACCGTCCGGATAGGACAGAGCGGAAACGGCGGGATCGCTGTAGGCCGCCAAGGGCCGTTGGCCCGGAGCCATGCCGACGTCACGGACCTTCGCCCGGTAGTAGTGGACATGGTCACCGTGGTCGACCATCCACGCCCCGCTGTCGATCACGCGGACCGCGCCGTCGCGCCCGGTCAGGTAGCCGAAGCGACCGTCACCGGTCAGAGCACGCACTCCGTCGACCTGCCCGGTCTCGTGCACCTTCTCGGTGATCAGGTCCACCACGCGCACAGCACCCGTTTCGGTGTCGGCGACGATCAGCCGCGACTGGGCCTCGGCCGCCTCTTCGGCACCTTCGACATAGCCGTGCGGAACATCCGCGGTCACCTCCTTCGGCTGCTCCCCGCCGCACGCCGCCAAGGTCAGCGCCGCGACGACCGCCGTCACTGCTTTCAGTTTCATCGTGAACTCTCGATCTCCGGTGTCAGGGGACGGAATCGCTGTCGTACGAACGACAAGAGGGCGGAAAGGAAGAACAGCAAGACCGCGCCGGCGGCGATGGTCGCGCCCGCCGCGGTGCCCCAATGCCAGGACACGAGCAGGCCACCGACCGTGGCGGCGATGCCGAGCAACGCCGCGACGATCATGATCGTGGTGATCCGCCGCGACCAGAACAGCGCCGCCGCGGCGGGCGCGATGAGCAGCCCGAACACCAGCAGCGTCCCCACGACGCGGAACGACGCCACGATCGTCAGCGTGACCAGCCCGAGCAGCACCGCGTTTGCCAGGCGCGGGCGAAGACCCAGCGTGTGCGCCTTCCGGACGTCGAAGGTGAGCGCGGTGAACGACCGGTGGCCCAGCGAGGCCACCACTCCCACGACGACCAGGGTGATCGCGAGACCGACCAGATCACCGGAACCGACGGCGAGCACGTCGCCGAAGAGGAATCCGGTGAGATCGACCGCGAACGACCGCGAGTGGGACACGATGATCACGCCGCTCGCGAGCATGCCGACGAAGAGCAGTCCGATGGTGGTGTCTTCGGACAACCGCCGGGAACGCCCGAGTGCGGTGACGCCGAGCGCCATCACGCCGGCGCTGATCGCTGCGCCGATCAGCAGGTTGACGCCGGTCAGCGAAGCGATCGCCACGCCCGGCAACATGCCGTGCGACATGGCGTCCCCGATAAAGGCCATGCCGCGCAACACCACCCAGGTCCCGACGACGGCACACACCGCCGAAACGAGCACTCCCGCCACCAGCGCACGCTGCACGAACGACACCTCGAAGGGGATCAGCAACCACTCCACGCGTCACACTATAGTGGTAATGATTGTCATTATCTAAAGGAGGTGGGGATGACCCCGGACACAGCGGCGCTCACGATCGACCGCGTGCACGCGCACTACGGCTCCCACGAGGTACTGCGCGGGATCACCGCCCAGGTGCCGTCGGCGCGGATCACCGCGATCGCCGGTGCGAACGGCGCGGGCAAGTCCTCACTGCTCAACCTCGTCGCGGGCGTACTGCCGGCGACCACCGGGTCGGTGACCCGTCGGGATCCGGACCGCGTCGCCTACGTGACCCAGCAGAGCGAGGTGTCCCAATCGCTGCCGATCACCGTGCGCGCCACCGTCACGATGGGACGCTGGGCACACCGGGGCCACTGGCGACGACTGTCCAAGATGGACCGCGACATCGTCGGGGAATGTTTGGAACGACTGGACATCACCTCGATCGCGGACCGGCTGATCGGCACGCTCTCCGGTGGGCAGCGCCAACGCGCGCTCGTGGCGCAGGGATTGGCCCAGCGGGCCGGACTGCTGCTGCTCGACGAGCCATCGGCCGGGCTGGACCTGCACGCCCGCGGCCTGATCGACGAAGCACTGCGCGCCACGCTCGCCGAAGGCACGACGGTCGTGCGCGTCACGCACGACCTCGACGTCGCGGGCCGAGCCGATCACTGCCTACTGCTCCACGACGGCCGCCTCGTCGGCGAAGGCCCTCCGGCTTCGGTGCTGACCCCGGAACGAGTGACGGACGCCTGGGGCCTGCGAACCCGCAGTTAGTCCTCTGAATGCGGGGCTGAGGGCCGTCGAAGTTCGTTACGGTGGTTCACCGAGAGAAGGGGGACATTGGTGACCGCACCGGTGGAACAGACCTGGCAACGGATCATGGCCTTGCTGTCCGAACACGCGCCCGCCACCGCGCGGGAGATCCGGCCTCCCGCGCCGGCCGCGCACATCGAGCGTCTGCAGGACCGCGTCGGTCTCCAGCTGCCGGCCGAACTGCGTGCCAGGTGGGCCCTCATGGACGGTGTCGACGACCAGCGCGACCACGGTTCCGGGAATCAGTCCGGTCACCTGATCCCGAGGGACTACCTGCCTCTTCCGGTGACGCGGGCCGAGGAGGAGCACGGCAGGCAGTCGCGGTATCCCGACCCGGCCTGCCGCACTCCCGAGGGAGCCCACCACAAGCAGGCCGGCGACACCGGATTTCCTTTCTGCAGCGCGGTTCTCCCCATCGGCCGTGACATCGGCGGCGGCCTGCTCTGCGTCGATCTCCGCTCGGGCGAAGACCACGGTCGTGTCATGAACTGGTACGCCGGCGAAGGGATCTACCGATCCGGCTGGACAAGTGTGACCGAGATCCTCGACGAGATCGCCGAGCGCCTCGACAACTACGCCCACAACCGTCAACTGCCCTCTCGCGAAAGGCATCTCGTCATCAGCGACGGCGAGCTCAGCTGGCCTTGACCCCGAGTCACCGCGTCGTGACGCTCACCGCCTTCTCCGCGGAGGTTCCGAACCCATGCCCCGCGTGAGCGAGCGGATGCCAGGTCGTGTCAGGCCGCGCGAGGGCGGTCTCACGGGGCCAGGAACGCACCCCGAGGATCGACGTGAGCGAACTCTTCGAACCAGCTTCATGACCACGCTCTCCCCCGTGCTGGAACGAGGCATGATCAGCGCCCTCGGCTGGTGATCACGGCTTCCCGAGCAGCGCCGCGACGGCCTCGCGCGCCTGACGGGCCGGAGCCGGGTCTCCGCTGATGCCCGCCGTCACGATGGCACCCTCGGCGAGCAGGAACACCGGTTCGGTCACCGCCAGACCGGTGGCCAGCACCCAGGTCTCGACCTGCTCGTGGAAAGCCCGCTTGTGTGCCCGCACCTGGGCCAGTACCGCTTCGGACGAGGGGCCGACCTCGCCGTGGGCGTTGATCCAGGCGCAGCCGCGGAAACCGGGTTCGGCGAACCAGTCGGCGAGCCAGTCGAAGATCGTGAGCACTCGCTCGCGGGGATCCGCGACCTGCTCCACGCGGTCGGCCAGGCTGCCCCTCCAGCGCCGATCGCGGCGCCTCAGCATCGCCACGACGAGGTCTTCCTTGGCTTCGAAGAACCGGTAGATCCGCTTCAGCGAAAGACCGGACGCCGCACGGACCTGATCCATGCCGACCGCCTGGATGCCTTTCTCGTAGAAGAGCTTCTCGGCGGCGTCGAGCAGGACTTCACGGTCCACCCGGTTCTGCTCGTCGGTGACAGCGGCCGGCATCGGAACTCCTTGACGTTGAGAACGTTCGTTCCCTACTCTAGGCGTCAGATGCGGAGAACGCACGTTCTCCACCTGAGGAGGTCGACGATGTCGGAAGATCGCCCGCCCTACCCGCCGTTCACGCGGGAGTCGGCGCTGAGGAAGGTCCAGGCCGCCGAGGACGCGTGGAACACTCGCGATCCCCGTCGGGTGGCATCGGCGTACACGCCGGACTCGGTGTGGCGGAACCGGGATACGTTCGTCCAGGGACGCGAGGAGATCGTCGCGTTCCTGACCGCGAAGTGGGATCGGGAACAGGACTACGCGCTGCGCAAGAACCTCTGGGCGTTCGACGGCGACCGGATCGCCGTCCGGTTCCAGTACGAATGGCACGACCAGGCCGGACAGTCGTGGCGCAGCTACGGCAACGAACTGTGGGAGTTCGACGAGCACGGTCTCATGAGCCGTCGTGAGGCCAGTATCAACGACGTGGCCATCCCCGAAGGCGATCGGCGGATCCACGGCCCCCGGCCGGTGGAGGAACACGGAGCCGACTTCCCGCTCCGGTAGCTCAGTGCACGAGCGTGGCGATCTCCCACAACCCCAAGGACTTGTCGGCGTAGGCGCCGCCCTCTTCGGTGCACCCCTCGACCAGTACGGCCAGCGGTGCCGGGAATCCGAACGGTTCCCGGCACAGGTTCAACGGCCTCCAGTCCCCCGTCACGATGTCGGCGTTGGTGCCGAGTTCGGTGAACGTCGTGGTCAGCAGGTATCGGGAGCCGCTGCGCCGGAGATTGAGCAAGGCCCTCTCGATGTCGGCGAAGCTCAAGTGCACCAGGCAATCCCGGCACAGCACCAGATCGGTGGACGGCAGCGGATCCCCGGTCAGGTCGAGCGTCCGGAACTCCCGCACCGGATCGTCGCGGAACCGTGCGGCGTTCGACTCGACCAGATCGGTGACGATGTCGGCCCCGATGTACCGGTCGAGGTCGAGATCCACCTCGCTGAGCCAGCCGAAGTCCCCGCACGGCAGATCGAGCAGGGTGCGCACGCCGAAGCGTTCGAGGAGAACCGGCAGTTGTTCGCGGAGTTCCCGGGTCTGGACGGACTCGGAACCGGGGCCGGAAACCGAGGAGGAACTCCACAATCGGGATCGGAAGATGTAGGTGAAACGATCCTGGGTCCCCATGCTTTCGAGCTCTTCGGCGACCCGGCGGAAATTGACCTGCGCTGTGGTGATCGGTCGTTCGTCCACACCTTCATCGTAGATCGATTCGAGCGCTCTCACTTGCCGGACGACGGCATCAGCGCGTTCTCCTCGTGGTCGAGTTCGGTCTGCAGGATCCTCAGGCTGGCGTCGGGCAACCGGCCGGCGTCACGCCAGCGAAGGAGTTCTTCCCGCTGCGCCTCGATGATGCTGTGCCGGGCGCGGACGGCGGCCTCGTATCCGGGAGCCCGAGGCGTGAGCGGGTTGTCCTCGAGGTAGGCCAGCCGCGCCCGATAACGTCGCTGACGCCCTTCGAGGTTCTTCCGCATCGCCGCCACCGCCTCGTCCGGCACGTCCTCCTCGTCGATGAGCTGCTCCAGGCGTGCGAGAGCCGCGTCGATGGCCGCGCTCCGTGCCTGGTTGCGCAGCCGCGCCTGGTCTTGGACGTCGGCGCGCAGGCCAAGGCGTTTCAGGAGCGGCCCGAAAGTCACCCCTTGACCGACCAGTGTCACCAGGACCACCAGGAACGCCGAGAACAACAGCAGATCGCGCGCGGGGAACGGGCTCCCGTCCGCCGTCACGGCCGGGATGGCGAACGCGGCCGCGAGCGTGATCACCCCGCGGGTGCCCGCCCAGCTCAGTCCCGCGATCTCCTTGCCCGTCAGCGCCCGCTCCGAAGCCTCACCGGTTTCGTCCGCGCTGCCGAGCCGGGCGTGCAGCCGCCGCGGGAAGAGCTGGGTCAGCACCAGCCACAGCGGCCGGACCAGGAGGACGGCGCCCACCGTGACCACCGCGGTCAAGATCACCGAGCTGACCGGGTAACCGCCGAGCCCGGCGATGACGGCGGGCAACTGCTGACCGATGAGCAGGAAGACGAATCCTTCGAGCAGGTAGTTGACCAGGCTCCACACCGCACCGGTCTGCAGCCTGCTCGCTCCGGTCTGCAGCCTCGGCGTCTGGTGTCCGATGATCAGCCCGGCGACCACGACCGCCAGGACACCCGAGCCGTGGATGGTCTCGCCGAGCACGTACGCGGCGAACGGCGTCGCCAGCGAGACCGCGTTCGCCGAAAGGGGATCCGCCAGGACGCGGCGGGATATCCGCACGAGGAACGCCACGACCACGCCGACCAGCAGGCCGCCGATCGTGGCGAGGGCGAACTCACCAGTCGCGAGACCGAACGAGAAACTGCCGCCGATCGCGACGGCGAGCGCCATCTTGTAGATCGTCAGCGCCGTGGCGTCGTTGAGCAGGCCTTCACCCTCGATCAGGGTGGACAGCTTCGCGGGCAGCCCGACCCGGCGGCCGACGGCCAGCGCCGCCACGGGATCCGGCGGTGCGACCGCGGCACCGAGCGCGATGGCCGCCGCGAGCGGGATCACCGGGACCAGCCAGGTCAGCAGCCCGCCGACCGCGAAGGCTGTCACCAGCACCAGCAGTACCGACAGGCTGACGACCGAACGCAATCTGCTTCGGATCGCCAGGAGGCTCGAGCCGAGCGCGGCGTTGTACAGCAGCGGCGGAAGGATGACGTCGAGGACGAACTCGGGTTCCAAGTGCAGGTTCGGCCCGGGGAGCAGGGCGTACACGAGGCCGACGACGGTCAGCAGCACCGGATCCGGCAGGCCGAGGCGATGGCTGATCGCGCCCACCACGACGATGACGCCCAGCATGGCCAGCACGAACCCGATGACACCCAGCATGCCCCTTGTTCTACCCGACGGGAAATCCGGTCACCGAGGCCGGTGCGGTGAATCCACTGTGGACGATGCGATCCCCGGCCGCTCACGCCGGTCGCAAGTAGGGTTGTCGCATACGGATCGGACAGGGGGTACCGATGACCGATTGGGACAGCGAACGCGGCCGGTCGCTGAGGGCGAGTGCCGGTGATCTGGCCAGGACGGCGTTGACGAATGTCGTGCGCGAGTACCCGCACCACGAGAGTCACTGGCACTTCGAAGGCGTGCCCATCGCCACCCCGAGACTGTCGCATCCGTGTTTCTACGGCAGTTTCGACTGGCATTCCTGTGTGGAGATGTTCTGGGTACTGGTCCGCCTACTGCGTCACCGCCCCGAACTCGTGCCTGCCGAGGAGATCCGCCGCACGCTCGACGACCATCTGACCGTCGAGGCACTCGCGGGTGAAGTCGCTTTCTTCACGCCTGAGGAACACCGCACCACCCAACGTCCTTATGGCTGGTCCGCGCTACTGGAGCTCACCTTCGAGCTCGTCACCTGGGACGATCCGGATGCCGCGCGGTGGTCGACAGGCCTGCAGGAGCTGAGCGCGGTCTTCGTGACCCGGTACCTCGGCTGGTTGCCGCAGGCCACTTATCCGATCCGGTACGGGATACACGAAAACGGCGCGTTCGGGCTGTCCCGCGCTCTGCCGTACGCCGGCCACCTCGCCGACCGGGGCGACCCGCGCCTGCTACGGGTCATCACCGAGACGGCCTGGCGGTGGTTCGGGGCCGACCACGACTATCCAGGCTCCTGGGAACCCTCCGGCGCCGACTTCCTGTCCCCCGCCCTCGCCGAAGCCGAGCTGATGACCCACCTGCTGTCCGCGACCGAGTTCGCCGACTGGCTGGAGCGGTTCCTGCCCGGTATCGCCGGGCGGGAACCCGCGACCCTGTTCACCCCGGCGACCGTGACCGACCCCACCGACGGGCAGATGGCCCACCTGCACGGGCTCAACCTGCACCGCGCCTGGTGCTGGGACCGCCTCGCGCGCGCCCTCCCCGGCGGCGACGACCGGATCCCCGCCATGTTCGACACCGCGCAGGCGCACACCCGGGCCTCGCTGCCCCAGACCACCGGCGGCCCGTACACGGTCGAACACTTCCTGGCCTACTACGCCCTTCTCCTGCTCAGCTGAACGAATCGAGCCGACGATGACCTGGTCGTTGCCACCCGTCACCACCGGCGCCGAACGCCGTCTCCTCGAAACCATGCTCGACCGCAACCGGGCCGAAGTGGTCAACGCGGTACGCGGCCTGTCCGAAGACGACGCCCGCCGCCGTCTCGTCACGTCCCTGACCACACCGATCGGCCTGCTCAAGCACGTCGCGGTCGCCGAGCGGATCTGGTTCCAGCATGTCCTCGGCGGGCTGCCCGAGAGTGAATGCGATGGCGGTACGAAACCGGGCGACGCCAGTTTCATCGTCGGCGACGACGAGACCGTGTCCGACGTGATCGCCGAATTCGAGCGGGCCAGTGCGCGTTCCCGCGTGATCGCCGCCGGCTTCGACCTCGACGTGATCAAGGTCCACCCTCGCGTCGGCGACGTAAGCCTGCGGTTCGTCTACTTGCTGCTGATCGAGGACTTCGCCCGTCACGCCGGGCACGGCGACATCCTCCGCGAGCAGATCGAGCACCCCGCCGAAGGTGACCTCCGGTAGACCACGACCGCTCTCCCGCGAGAACATGTCCGGAGTGTCACCACCCGATCAGCCCAGTGACTCACTGTTGGGATACAGACGAAGCAAATGCAGGCACTCGACCGCCCGATCGAGTGAACCCAACGTGAGCATGGGTGCTCGAATTTCGCCGAACTTGGCAAAAGGTGACCGTAATAGGGAGTTGCGATCAGCATTTTTCAAACTGCGAAGACGCTGTGCACAGCCTCCACAAAATGACTCTTTACCTGCGATGATCAGTGCGACGGTGCATATCGCGGTGACCTGGTTCGACGCCGGAAAGGCAAGCGGCCGGGCCGTCGGACCTGTTTGACGGCACTCGTCCGTTTGGCGCCACCGACTACTTTGAGTAGCTTCCGGAGTCACCCAGACCGTTGAGCGACGCGTGCATACCGTTCAGCGCGACACACGCTGTACTACTGAACGGTCACAGTCTGCTTTCGCCAAGATGAGCTCAGCCGCACCGAGTCAAGAACCGGTAACGCGCGCGTGGCCCCCTGCTGGAACAGGAGGCCACGCGGATGTCCGTTGACCCGCTCGCTAGAACAAGGACAGGACGCCGTGACCTTACAGCCTGATAATGCGAAGACACCAGACAACAGCCCGCCCCGTCGGGTCAAAGTTGTCATCGAGCACCTCGAAGAACCGCCTCGCCGGGTCGCCACCTCCGCGGAAATGATCCGCGCCGCGCGACCCCTCCTGAGGAGCACGGGACGCCACCGCAAAGCGCAGACCCGCGACAGCTGGCTCTGCCTCGCGATGGCGGTGCTCGCCGGCTGGGCTCCGACACTGCGGATGTGCCTCCTGCTGACGATCGGCGGCGTGGTCGTCGTCGGCGTCGTCAGGATCAGCACACCGGAGGTCGGCGTGTCGGCGGGGACCTGCGTCGGTCTCCTGACCCTCTTCGGCGCCTGGATCGTCAAGGCCCGCCACGGAAAACAGCGGCGGGAACCGAGTCTGTAACCGGACTTTCGCCCCGTGCCGGCCGGAAAGACCGGCACGGGGCCCTTCGTTGTCGGAAACTCTCCCCGCCACTCCCTCGTCCTCCGGTTAAATGATCGCGAAGTCCCTGACATGTGAGGAGATCTCGTGCGGAGAGCTAGAAGACTGGGGGCCTTGGCCGTTTCGCTGTTGGCAGCGACCACGGCACTGGGCAGCCCGGCGTTGGCCGACACCGTGCAGTCGTTCCACACCCCGCTCGACCCCGCTTCGGTGCGGGAGTCGGTGCGGTACCTGGTCGAGAGCTACCGGGTGAACGAACAGGAGGCGTTACGCCGCCTGGAGTTGCAGACCGATGGCGTCAAGCTGGACGAGCTGCTGCGCCGCGATCGAGGCGCCGAGTACGGCGGCATGTGGCTCGATCAGGATAAGGGCCAGCTGGTCGTGGCCATGACCAAGCCCGCGGCGGCCGAGCCGTATCTCAAGGCGATGCCCGGCCGTTCCGATGTTCGCACGCAGCGGGTCGATCACTCGTTGCAGCAGCTGACGGCGGCGAAGGAACGCGTCGCAGCGAAGGTCGGCGCAGGACCGGAAGCGGTCTACCTGCCCGCGGTGAGTGAGTCCGAGAACCGCGTCGTGCTGTGGGAACGTGCCTGGGTGGCGCGGGAGAAGGCGGCCGTGCGCGCCGCCGGCGACGTCGTGACCGCCGAAGTGAACACCGCTCGCAAGGCCGCGGCGGCGGAATCCGGTGTGGTGGTCTCCCGCGTGCTGGCGAATCCGAACGCGCTGTCCACGCCGAACGTGGACCTGGGTTTCTGCCATCCGCTCTACTGCACGAACTACGGCCCGATGCGCGGCGGCCTCCGGCTCGACATGAAGCGGGACGACGGCACCTGGGGCGGTTGCACCAGCGCCTTCAACCTGCGGTCCACCGGCGGCGGTTTCCCCGGCAAGGGCTGGGTTCTGACCGCTGGTCACTGCATGCGGACGAAGACCAACAACACGCCGACACAGCACAACGGCAACGAGGTGCTGCAGCAGCACGGTATCGAGAAGAGCTCGTACCCGTACGACTACGCGGCTCTTCCGTACGTCAACGACGCGGCGTCCACGAAATGGCTCGAAGGCCAGACCGGTCGCAACCGGGTGCTGAAGTACTGCCGCAACGGTGGCATGGACAGCAACGGTGACACCCCGTGCGGCCGGCAGGCCACTTCGGTCGACGAGTCCATCACCAGTGCGCACAAGCTCGCCGACATCAAGGCGGGCTGGGTCGTCTGCGCTTCCGGGACGGCATCGAGCGCGGTGAACTACCCCGATTCCGTCGACAGTGGCGCGGGCGCCGGCTACCTCGTCGGGACCCGCTGTGGCCGGGTCCTGTCCACGGACGTCGGCATCAACACCGACCTGTGCGCCCGTCCGGGCGACAGCGGCGGACCGCTGTTCAGCCAGGCCGATCACGCGGCGCTGGGCATCCTGATCGGCAACCAGCAGTCCCGGTCGGGCCCCTGCCAGGCCGGTGAGCTGAACAACTACGCGCCGATCGAGACGATCACCACCGACCTCAGCGAGCGGATCGCGAGCCAGGGGTCGAAGTTCGCCGTGATCACGACTCCGAACGGCTGATCTCCTGAGTACGTGAAGGCCCCTTCATCGCGCTAGACGCGATGAAGGGCCTTCACGTCAGGTCACTTGGTCAACAAGAGGCCTTCGTAGCGCAACGTGTTGCCCTCGCCGTACACCCGGACCGTCAGCTCCGGCGGTTCCCACGGCGCGAACACCTCGTCCACCGTCCGGGGCGCCGGCCCCAGATCCACGTCCACGGCGAAGGTGTGGGCCACGATGTCGGCCCGGACGACGATGCCGTCCGCGTCGGTCACCTCAAGCCGGCTCACTCCGGAGTCGATCGCTCCCAGCGCTCCCGGCCGCGAACTCCACACCGCGAACCCGCGCTCGGTGACGTCGTTCCCGTACCCGGTGCTCATGATGTTGAACAGCGTGCGCTCTCCCTCCCGGAAGATACACTCCGCCTCGACACCCGAATCGTTGTAGGCCAGCAACCGCCCGTTCGCGGTCCCCGCCCAGAGCCGGGCCCCGGCATGCCACCCGGCATGTGACACCGCCGCCGTCGATCCTTCGATCTCCGCGGCCCGGTAGAGCTCGGTCAAGACCGTCAGCTCCGCTGTCCACTGCTCGACTGCTTCATCCCTTGGTGGGGCCACTACGCGTGTGCCCTCCTCTCTGACTGTCCACAATGGTCATCACCGAGGCTGGCACACGCCGATGTCGATCACATCGGGGTTTTCCCGGAGATCGCTCCGGTCCGCTGCACCGTTCCGTGCAAGCGACGACGAGACGGCCCGGGAACACGGAACGTGAGCGCCCGGATCTTGTGAGCGAGATCGATTGCGCCGAGCAGAGCAATCTCGTGGTTTTCCCGTCATGGGATTTCCCGTCGCACGTCGCGGTTTCGCCGGGGCAAGCCCGGCGGAACTCCGACGCAGAGGGGTAAGGCTGATGACCGCGCAGCGCACGATCACGGAGGAGATCGGCGAAATCGGTGTCTGGCTGATGGGCGAGTTCGGTGGCCGTGTGCCCGCGGCCGTGATCAGCCGGGTGCTCAACGCGAGCCGGCGAGACCTCGAAGGCCGCATCGACCCTGAAGAACTGGGCGAAATGTTCCACACGCTCTGCCGGTTCCGGCTTCAGCGGATCGTGGCCGGAGACCAGCGGATCACGGTCAAGATCCCCAACGCCCGTCTCGCGTGACTGTTCGCGACCGTCACCGCGCCGGGACGGTGACGGTCTTGAGCTCCACGTACTGCGCGAGGCCGGCGGCACCGTATTCGCGGCCGAGGCCGCTGGCCTTGAATCCGCCGAAGGGACCGTCGAAGCCGATCGGCGCCCCGTTGACGGTGACCGTCCCGGTGCGCATCCGCCGTGCGACGGCGAGCGCGTGACTTTCGTCGGCCGACCACACGCCGCCGGACAGCCCGTACTCCGAGTCGTTGGCGATGCGGACAGCGTCGCCCTCGTCGTCGTAGGGAATGACGACGAGGACCGGCCCGAAGATCTCCTCCTGGGCGATGCGCATCGTGCTGTCGACATCGGCGAACAACGTCGGCGTGACGTAATTGCCCTTGTCCAGTCCTTCCGGGACTTCGGAGCCTCCGGTGACCACGCGCGCGCCCTCGGCGATGCCGATCTCGATGTAGTCCCGTACTCGCTGCTGCTGGCCGGGCCGCACCATCGGGCCGATGAAGGTCTTCTCGTCGGCCGGGTCTCCGACGACGAGGGACTCCATCATTTCCTTGAGTCCGGCGACGACCTCTTCATAGCGGCTCCACGGTGCGAGGATCCGCGTCTGCGCGATGCACGCCTCGCCGTTGTTGAGCAGCGACCCGAACTTCAGCCCGGCGATCACGTCCGCCAGGACGGCGTCGGACAGGATCACGGCTGCGGATTTGCCACCGAGTTCCAGGCTGACCCGCTTCAGCTGCGCCCCCGCCAGCGACGCGATCCGGCGGCCGGCGGCGGTCGAACCGGTGAACGCGATCTTGTCGACGCCGGGGTGCTTCACCAGGTACTCGCTGGTCTCCCTGTCCGCGGGAAGCACGCTGATCGCCCCGGACGGCAACCCGGACTCCGCCAGCAGGTCCGCGAGCAGGCTCATGCTGAGCGAGTTCTCCGGTGAGACCTTGAGGACGACCGTGTTCCCCGCGAGCAGCGCCGGGATGATCTTGGCCAGCGACGCCGAGAACGGCGAGTTCCACGGGATGATCGCGGCGACCACGCCGATCGGTTCCCGGCGCACGATCGAGCGGAACGGCGCGGACGGGTCCGAAGGCGCGAGCGTCTCTTCCCACGCGAATTCCTCGGCCGCCTTCAGATACGAAACGGCCAGACGTCCCACGCCGGGCTGCCCGGCCCGCGTGAACCAGAGGGCCGAGCCGTTCTCGGCCGAGATCACCGCGGCGATCTCATCCGCACGGGCCTCCCTCAACGCGTTCAGCCGCCGAAGCACCGCGATCCGCTCTTCCGGCGAGGTCCGCGGCCACGGTCCCTCGTCGAAAGCGGTCCTGGCCGCGGCGACGGCGCCGTCGACGTCGGCGGGGAGCGCCTGGACGACGCGGCCCAGAACCGACTGGTCGTGCGGGGACACGATGTCCAGTCGCGCCGGATCGCTCGGTGTCGTCCACTCGCCTCCGATGAAGAGCTTGTCGTTCGTGATCATCGCTCCGCCCTCTAAATGTCACATTAACGTAGCACTTATGGCGGTTAACGACACAGGCGCGTGATACATTCCCGACCATGAGAGCTGATGCGGCGCGCAATCTCGAAGCCGTCCTGACCACGGGCGCGCGAATGCTCGCTCACGACCCCTCGGCCAGCATCAGCGCGATCGCCGCCGAAGCCGGTGTCGACAGGCGCACCGTCTATCGGCGCTTCGACTCCCGCGAAGACCTCTTGGCGGCCATCTACGACTCCCGGCTGGCCGCTGTCGAGGACGTCGTCCGCGCGGCCCGCTTCACCGAGACGGCGGTCCCCGTGGCCTTGCACCGCTACGTCGAAGGCATCATCGAGGTCAACCGCGCCTGGCCGGTCGAGCTGACCCGGATGCGCGCCGAACCATCCATCCAGGAACGCCGAAGCCGGCTCACCGCCGAAGTGGACACGTTCCTGCGGCGCGCCACGGACGAGGGATTCCTTCGCGCGGACCTCCCGGACGGCTGGGCGAGCCGTCTGCTGGTCCAGCTCCTCCACCTCGCCTCGCGGGAGGAAATGGACGCTCCGCGCGCCGCCGACCTGCTCGTCGGCACCTTCCTGAGCGGAGTGGGCGTCCACTAAGAACTTCGTCACCCCGCGCCCTCCATGGAGCGGCGATGTCACTCAGGGTGTGCGAGGGTGACGTCATGGCCGCTTCGCGCAGACGATTCCCCGTGTCCTGGACCACCGTCATGCCGATCCTCGCCATCGTCGTCCTGGTGCTGAGCTGGGGCCGCGACCTGGGCCCGATACCGGTCGCCATCGTCGCGATCGCCCTCGGCGGGACCGTGCTGGCCGCGGTGCACCACGCCGAAGTGGTCGCGCATCGCGTCGGGGAACCCTTCGGTTCACTGGTGCTGGCGATCGCTGTCACGGTCATCGAGGTCGCCCTGATCGTGACGATGATGTCCTCCGGCGGACCCGAAGCCGGGACCCTGGCCAGGGACACGGTGTTCGCCGCGGTGATGATCACCATGAATGGCATCGCGGGCATTTCGCTCATGGTCGGCGCGCGGCGCTACGGCGAGACACACTTCAACCCGGAAGGCAGCGGCGGCGCTCTCGCCACCGTGGCGACACTCGCGTCCGTCACCCTCGTGCTGCCGACGTTCACCACCAGCACTCCCGGGCCCGCCTTCAACAGCACGCAGCTCACCTTCGCCGCCGTCGCCTCGCTGCTGCTCTACGGCCTATTCGTGCTCACACAGACCGTCCGTCACCGCGACTTCTTCCTTCCTGTCGACAGCGACGGCTCCGTCAAGGAGGAGGAACACGCCGAACCGCCGACCCGCAAGGCGGCGCTGACCAGCCTCGGGCTGCTGCTGGTGGCCCTGGTCGCGGTCGTCGGCCTGGCGAAGGTCGAATCACCCGCGATCGAAGCGGGGGTCAGCGCGGCAGGCTTCCCGCAGTCGTTCGTCGGTGTCGTGATCGCCCTGCTGGTACTGCTGCCGGAAACCCTGGCCGCGACGCGGGCCGCGCGGCGCGACCGGATGCAGACCAGCCTCAACCTCGCCTACGGTTCGGCGATCGCGAGCATCGGGCTCACCATCCCGACCATCGCGCTGGCGTCGATCTGGCTGGACGGGCCGCTGCTGCTGGGCCTCGGCGCGACCCACATCGTGTTGCTCGCGCTGACGATCGCGGTCAGTGTGCTCACGGTCGTCCCCGGCCGGGCGACCCGGCTGCAGGGCGGCGTTCACCTGGTGCTGCTGGCCTCGTTCCTGGTACTCGCCATCAACCCGTGACACGAGTCCTCTTCGGACACTGTTCTGTCGGTGGTCACGGGTAATCTCAGCCCCGTGAACGCTCGGGACCGCATCCAAGAACTCGCCGACCAGATCGTCGTCCTTCGCGACGCCTACTACCGGGGCTCGCCGAAAGTGGCCGACGCCGACTACGACGCGATCGAAGACGAGTTGCGGGGGCTCATCGAGGCCAACCCGGAGCTGACTCCGGACCCGAACCCGCTCGATCAGGTCGGCGCGCCCGCAGTCCTGCACGCGCCCATTCGGCACTCACGCCCGATGCTGTCGCTGGAGAAGGCGACCAAACCCGAACAGGTCGCGGCGTTCTTCACCCGCTTCCCCGGGCAATCGGTGGTCGTCATGCCGAAGCTGGACGGCCTGTCGCTGGCCCTGGTCTACGAAAACGGGCGGCTCGCCAGGGCGGTCACCCGCGGCGACGGGACCACCGGCGACGACGTGACCATGCTGGTGCGGGCGTTGACCGACGGCGTCCCGGACAAGGTCGACGCGCCCGGCCGGGTCGAGGTCCGCGGCGAGGCCGTCATGCTCCGGTCCACCTTCGCCGCGTACAACAAGGCCCACCCGGACAAACCGCTGATCAACCCGCGTAACGCCGCCGCCGGGACCCTGCGCGCCAAGGATCCGGCCACCGTCGCCGAACGGCGCCTCCAGTTCTTCGCCTTCGATCTCTCCACGGAGCCCGACAGCGCGGAGACCGATCTCGACGGCGCGCTGCGGACGCTCGGGTTCGCCGCCGCCGACATGCGGCACTGTGAAGACGCGGAGGCGGCGCAGGCAGTTATCACGACCATCGAGCAGCAGCGCAACGATCTCGATTACGACCTCGACGGTGCGGTGCTGCGCCTGGCGGATCGCGACGCCTACGCCGCCGCCGGAACCCGGTCCAGCTCCCCGCGCGGCGCGCTGGCGTTCAAGTTCGCCGCCGAGGAGAAGACCACCGTGCTCGCCGACGTGGTCTGGGATGTCGGCAAGACCGGCAAGATCGCCCCTGTCGCGTGGCTGGAGCCGGTGTTCGTCGGCGGGACCACGGTCACCCGGGCGACGCTGGCCAACCAGGAGGTCATCCGCGCCCGCGGCATCAAGATCGGTGACACCGTGCTGGTGCGCCGCGCCGGCGACGTGATCCCGTTCGTGGCGGGTGTCCTCGACGCCGCCAAACGCACCGGCGAGGAGCGGGAGATCGTGCCGCCGTCGGTGTGCCCGTCGTGCGAAGAGCCCTTGACCGAACAGGGCAACAGCCGCGAACTGTTCTGCACCAACGTCGCCTGCCCCGCCCAGACCGTCCGGCGGCTGATCCACTGGGCTTCCCGCGCGGCCGCGGACATCGACGCGATCGGCGGCGTCTGGATCGAGCGGCTCGCCGAGGCCGGGATTCTCGAGCACCCGTCGGACTTCTACCGGCTCACCAAGGAAACGCTGCTGGAGTTCGACCGCATCGGCGACATCTCCGCCACTCGCATGATCGAGTCGATCGACGCGAGCCGTGGCGTCGGCCTGCGCCGGGCGCTGATCGGCCTGGCGATCCCGATGGCCTCCGAGGGCACCGCCGCACGGTTGTGCCGCGCGGGTTTCGGCTCGCTGGAGGACGTCGCCGACGCGGGCGAGGAGGGGCTCGTCGCCGTGGAGGACATCGGCCCGAAGGTCGCCGCGTCCCTGATCGAGCACCTCACCCGGCTGCGGCCCGAGCTCGAGCGGCTGCGGGAGGTCGGTGTCTCGCTGGACGTGCGTGAAGAGGATCTGCCGCCGGTCGTCGCGGCCGGTGCGCCACTGGAAGGCAAGACGGTCGTGGTCACCGGTTCGATCAGCGACCCCCGCTCCGGCGAGAAGGTGCCGCGCCCGACCTTCCAGCGGCTGTGCGAAAGGGCGGGCGCGGCCATCGCGTCGTCGGTTTCGGCGAACACCGACCTGTTGATCACCGGCGCCGACGTCGGCGCGAGCAAGCTCACCAAGGCCGAGAAGCTCGAAGTCGAGGTCGTGGACCAAGGCGTGATCTGGGGCCAGTTGATCGAAGCGGGTGTCGTCTAGCGCCGGGCCTCGTGAGTGGTACGTACGGTTCTAACCGTCTTTACCACTCACGAGCTTGTACCGCGGGCTCGTCGAGTGCCATTCGAACCCACCGCCCATCCATCCCCGCAGTCCGCGTAGAAACCGTTGCAGCTCAAGGGAAGGCACCGCGCTCAGTTTGTCGTGCGCCGCCTGGAAGTCCTGGACGACGTCGTTGTGCAATTCGACGGTGATCGCCGTGGCCTCTTCGATCGAGCACTTCCGGTCGTCGGCGATCAGCAGGACCGCGTTGCACGGCGGCGACTCGTCCTCCAGATCCTTGGCGACCGAATGCACGTCGTTGACGAGCACGGCGGCAGTGCCCGCTTGGATCGCCGCCTCGCGGACCCGCGGGTCGTAGTAAAGGTTCGACGTCAGTTCGTAGCCACCGAGGACGTCGATCAACGTCATCGAGGTGTAGAAGCTGTCGTGCTGCCGGGCCGCGAGGTACTCCCACGCCGGCGGGTATTTCCCGCTGTGGCGCCATGCCGCGTACGCGGTCCAGCTCACGAACATCGCGAACGTCGAATAGCAGACGCGGTTGACCTGCGCGGCTGTCCCGTTCTGCCGCAGGTAGTCCGTCCCGGAGTTCAGGGCCACCAGAACCCTGTCATTCCGCAACGTTTCGTCGAGATCGCGGCTGAATTCGCCCAACGACGGCACCGGATCCATGGCCGCCATCGCCAGCGCCAGCTTCGGCGGCAGTTCCGCCGGCACAGCGCCGAGTGAGGTGTCGTCGGCGTAGAGGTCGTCGGCTGCCCACCAGGCGGCGTTGAGCTTCGCGGAGATCAGCAGCTTGTCGGGGTCTTCGCAGTCCGGGTGGGCGAGCATGACCAGCCTGCCGAAGCCCGCCTTCCCGATCTGCTCGCACTCCCCTTCGTCGAACCCGCACTCCCCCGCCCACGCGATCAGCCGACGGTCGACCTCGTCACCGAGCGGATCGTTGATCCGTTCGGCGACGGGGACGTACAGCGGCGGCGCCGATCCGTCACCCCACGGCCGGTACGCGTACGCGGGGTCGAGGGCGGGAGCCTCCGGCGGCGGAATTTCCTCCACCGCCGGAGGAACAGCGGTCAGCCGTGCCGCCAGCCGGGCCGCGGACGTGCCCAGTCCGCTCGGACCGGCCAGCAGAGTGGCCAGCGCACCGTTTTCCGTCATCACTTCACTCCGGTGGTCTCGCGGGATCAGACGCGGTCCGCGGCGATGAGGAGGTAGTGGAAGCTGCCTTCGCGGTAGGCGTCGAGGAACGGCTTCTCGACCCCTGTCGCCACCGACGACTTCGCCCGCAGTTCCCAGTACGGGATCGTGTCCGCGGTCAGGTCCACCACCGAGATCGGCACCAGGTCGTTCGCCGTCATCGCCTTGAAGTACTGGCTGCGCGGATGGATGTTGCAGGTGTAGTGCTGGTCGATCTGCGCGACGGCCTTGGACCGGCCACCGGTCACGTCGTTGTAGCACCCGGTGATGGTGACGTAGCGGCCGCCGAACTCCAGCTGCCGCGCGTGCTCGGCGAAGAGCTCGTGGAGGTCCACGTACATGGTGCTTTCGTTGTTCCAGATCGCCTTGCGCGAGCCGGTTTCGAAGCCGGTGTCGAGCATGTTGCGGAAGTGGTAGCGCACCCGGTCGGCGACGCCCCTGATGTCCGCCTGGTGATTGGCGAACTCGACCTGCTTCTCCGAGATCGAGATCCCGTCGACGTGGCAACCGAAGCGCGCGTTGGCCATGATGCTGGAACCGCCGCGCCCGCAGCCGGCGTCGAGGAGCCGGTCGTCCGGTTTGACGTCGCCGAGATGGTCGAGCAGGACGTCCGCCTGCGCTGTCTCCAGGCGGTGCATTTCGGCGATGATCCGCTCGTCCCGGGTGTCTTCGGGGCCCTCCAACACCGACCAGTCGACCTCGCCCACCCCGTAGTGGTGGTGGTAGAGCCCGTCCACGTCGCCCAGTCGCAGGTTGACCGGATCCTTCTCCTTGTTCCAGTACGACGCCACCGACTTCTGGTATTCGGTGCGCAGAACCTTGGCGGGAGCGGGAGTACGGGCGATCGTCACGTGTGTGGTCCTTTCTGGAGCCCTGTTGTTCGTGGTGGTTGCGGGGCGGGGGGTCAACGCGCGACCTCGACGTTCTCCAGGACACCGAGTGCGTCGGGCACGAGCACGGCGGCCGAGTAGTAGGTACTCACCAGATAGGTGGCGACAGCCTGCTCGGTGATCCCTTCGAAGCGCACGTTCAGGCCCGGCTCGTATTCGTCGGGCAGGCCGGTCTGGTGCAGCCCGATCACGCCGTTGTCCTCCAACCCGGTCCGCATGGCGAGGATCGAGGACGTGCCGTTTTCGGTGATCGGGATCTTGTCGCAGGGCAGCAGCGGGACCCCGCGCCACGCGGCGACCACCTTGCCGTCGACCGTGGTGCCTTCCGGATACAGGCTGCGGCGCGTGCATTCCCTGCCGAAAGCGGCGATCGCGCGCGGATGCGCGAGGAAGAACTTCGTCTTGCGGCGACGGCTGACCAGTTCGTCCATGTCGTCGGGTGTCGGCGGGCCCGACCGGGTCTGGAACCGCGACTTGAGGTCGGCGTTGTGCAGCAGCCCGAACTCGCGGTTGTTGATCAGGTCGTGTTCCTGCCGCTCACGCAGCGCCGACACGGTCAGCCGGAGCTGCTCGTCGAACTGGTTCATCGGCCCGTTGTAAAGATCGGTCACCCGCGTGTGCACCCGCAGCGCCGTCTGCGCGACGGCCAGATCGTACTCGCGCGGCGAGATCTCGTAGTCGACGAACGTGCCCGGCAGCAGCGGCTCACCGTCGTGCCCGGACGACATCCCGATCTCGGACTCGCCCTTGGCGTTCTGCGGCTTTCCCTTGTGTGCCAGCATGTCCTGCACGTGACGGCGCATCGCCTCGGACCGGCCGTTGAGGTCGGCGAAGTCGTCGGCGCGCAGGGTCAGCACGATGACCGGGGTGACCGCCTTGACGGTGAACGGCCAGTTCCGGTCGATACCGGCGAGCATTTCGTCACCGAAGTGGTCGCCGTCGGCCATGCTGCCGATGGTGGCTTCGGCGCCGTACTCGCCTGGCGCCACCTTGGCGACCTTGCCGTGCGCGACCAGCACGACCTCGTCGAGCGGGGAGCCGTGGCTGACGATGGTCTCACCGGGCTGATACTCGTGCTGGACGAACCGGTCGGCGAGCGCGGTGAGCGTGTCTTCGTCGTCGAAACCCCGCAGCAGCGCCAGTTCCGCGAGTTCCTGCGGGACGACCCGGACCTCGGTGCCGACATTGGTGAAGCTCACCCGCCCATCGCCGATGGTGTAGGTCAGCCGCCGGTTGACCCGGAAGGTGCCACCGGTCGCCTCGACCCAGGGCAGCATCTTCAGCAGCCAGCGCGGCGTGATGCTCTGCATCTGCGGCGGCGTCTTGGTGGTCGTCGCCAGGTTCCGCGCGGCCGCGGGGCCGAGACTGAGCCGGCGGTCCGCCTCCGGCGTCGTGGCGGTCATCCTTCGCGGCCGAGTTCGGCGGCTTCGAGCACGGCCAGCGCGTCCGGCACGAGCACGGCGGCGGAATAGTACGTGCTGACGAGGTAGGAGATGATGGCCTGCTCCGAGATCCCCATGAAGCGGACGTTCAGCCCGGGCTCGTACTCGTCCGGCAGGCCGATCTGACGCAGGCCGACCACGCCCTGGTTCTTTTCTCCGGTGCGCATCAGGAGTACGGAGCTGGTGCTGGTCTGGCTCACCGGGATCTTGTTGCACGGCAGGATCGGGACGCCGCGCCAGGACGGCACCTTGTGCCCGCCGAGGTCGGTGCCGGTCGGGTAGATGCCACGTTTGCTGCACTCGCGGCTGAACGCGGCGATCGTGCGCGGATGCGCGAGGAAGAAGCCGGGTTCCTTCCACACCAGGGCGAGCAGGTCGTCGAAGTCGTCCGGGGTGGGCGGGCCGGTGCGCGTCGCGATGCGCTGGGTGAAGTCGGCGTTGTGGAGCAGGCCGAAGTCCGTGTTGTTGATCATCTCGTGCTCTTGCCGCTCGCGTAGCGCCTCGATGGTCAGGCGGAGCTGCTGCTCGGTCTGGTCCATCGGCTGGTTGTAGAGGTCGGACACGCGACTGTGGACCCGCAGCACGGTCTGGGCGACGCTCAGTTCGTATTCCCGAGGCGAGGTCTCGTAGTCGACGAACGTGCCCGGCAGCAGCGGCTCGCCGTCGTGCCCGGAGGAGATGTCGATCTCGGCCTCACCGAAATCGTTGGCGCGCCCGGAGTCCTGCGACGTCTGTTCGATCTGCGCCTGCAGCGATTCCGACTGCTCCAGTACGCGTTCGAAGGCCTGGCGGGTCAGGGTGAGCACGGTGCAGGCGGTGGCCGCCTTGGCGGTGAACTCCCAGATGCCGTCGTCGGCGACGAGTGCCTGCGCACCGAAGTAGTCGCCGTCCTTGACCACGCCCAGCGCGGTCTCGTCACCGTAAGGACCGGGGCCGGTCTTGGTGATCTTGCCGTGCGCGATGAGGTAGACCCGGTCGGCGCGGTGCCCGAATTCGACGAGGACGTCGCCCGCCGCCACTTCCTGCTGTTCGAAGCGGCGCGCGAGTTCGGCGAGTACCTCTTCGTCGTCGTAACCCTTGAGCGGTTTCAGTTCTCCCAGTTCCGCCGGGATCACGCTCACTTCGGTGCCCGCCTTCGAGAACGTCACCCGTCCGTCTCCGACGGCGTAATTGAGCCGCCGGTTGACCCGATAGGCGCCACCGTTGACCTGAACCCAATCGAGCATCTTCAGCAGCCAGCGGGACGAAATGCCCTGCATCTGCGGAACGGATTTCGTCGTGGTCGCGAGGTTGCGCGCGGCGGCCCGGCCCAAACTCAGCTGCGGATTTTCCGACCCCTGGACACCTTCGGCGGAAGTGCCCGATTCGGTCACGGTCACAGCAAGGTCCACCCTTCGATAGTCACGTGAACAAACAAGATCCACAAACCGCGGCGTGCCGGTCATGCCCCGATGTGCGGCCCCGCAGGGATCAACATAGCAAGGCGTTTTGCCCGCACAAGCGCACTTTCAGGTAATGCAAAAACCCCACCCGAATGCCGCTTTTTCCATTGCATGAGAAAGCGTTCTGCGCCATTACTCGGCGCTTTAATGCCCGCACACAGTCGGTCCAGCGATTGTTCTGAGGTGTTATGCGGGGTCGGCCGAAAACTTCTCGGGGTGCCTGCCATGCGGCCGTTGGAGTGGACGGGCAACCTCCTTTCGGGTCACCTCGGGTGTCCTTGTTCGACGATGGCTTGACAGACCGCTACCGAACGGAGGGTCGCGTCCGGACACTCCGTCGTGTCAGTGGCCCCAGGTGACCGCTTCCCCTCGCTGCGCTCGGCTCATCGTTCAGCCCTTGCTGACATGTCAGCGACGGCTGTACTGTCCTGTCTGTGCTGACATGCGAAACCCAAGGTGCCGCGCTCGCCCGGCTGGGTCGTGCCCTCGCCGACCCGAACCGGTGCCGGATCTTGGTCGCTCTGCTCGATGGAGTGAACTACCCCGGTCAGCTGGCCGGGCAACTCGGCCTGAGCCGCTCCAATGTGTCCAATCACCTCGCCTGCCTGCGGGGCTGCGGATTGGTCGTCGCTACCTACGAAGGCAGGCAGGTCCGCTACGCGCTGGCGGACGCGCATCTGGCTCGCGCGCTGCGGGAACTGGTTCAGGTCGTGCTCGCGGTCGACACCGCCGAGCCCTGTGTGGACGATGCCGGCCTCAAGGTGCTCCGATGAGCGTGGAGAGCGGTTCCTGCGCGGACGGCTGCTGCGCCCCGAAGTCCACGATGGACCCGGATCGCCGCGCCGTGCTGTCACGCCGGGTCCGGCTCCTGGTCGCCGCGACGATCACCTACAACGTCATCGAAGCGGTCGTCGCCATCTTCGCGGGCACCATCGCCTCCTCGACCGCGCTGATCGGCTTCGGCCTCGACTCGGTCATCGAAGTCGCGTCGGCCACGGCCATCGCCTGGCAGTTCTCCGGCAAGGACCCCGAAGCCCGCGAGCGCACCGCGCTCAGGGTCATCGCGGTGTCCTTCTTCGCACTGGCCGCCTATGTCTCCGTCGAATCGGTACGCACCCTGTTCGGCGCCGATCCCGCCGAACACTCCACCGTCGGCATCGTGCTGGCGGCGCTCTCCTTGCTGGTGATGCCTTTCCTGTCCCACGCCCAGCGTCGCGCCGGACGGGAACTCGGCTCCGCGAGCGCTGTCGCCGATTCGAAGCAGACCTTGCTCTGCACCTACCTTTCCGGTGTGCTTCTCGTCGGGTTGCTGCTCAACAGCCTCTTCGGCTGGTACTGGGCCGATCCGCTGGTCGCACTCGTCATCGCCGCCGTCGCGATCAAGGAGGGCCGCGAGGCCTGGCGCGGGGAGCACTGCTGCTGAAAGGAGCGTCATGACCCGGGCAGCGCGATGGAACCGGTACTGGGACGGCAAATCCCAGAGCTACGACCGGGAGATGCAGTTCCTCGACCGGAAGCTCTTCGGTGATTCCCGGGCGTGGGCTTGCGGTCAGGCCACTGGCGACGTCCTCGAGGTCGCCGTCGGCACCGGCCTGAACCTGCCGCTCTATCCCGACGGAGTCACCCTCACCGGAATCGACCTCAGCGACGGGATGCTCGCCATCGCCCGCGGCCGCGCCGAACGCCTCGGCCACCCGGTGACACTGCGGCAGGCCGACGCCCACGACCTGCCCTTCGACAACGGTTCGTTCGACACCGTGGTCTGCACCCTCGGGCTCTGCGCCATCCCCGACGACGGCAAGGCGTTGCGGGAGATGGCCAGGGTGCTGCGGCCTGACGGCAGGCTCATCCTGCTCGACCACATCGCGAGTTCGTCGCGTGTGGTCCGCGGCCTGCAATGGCTCACCGAGAAGGTCACCGTGCCGATGGCGGGCGAGCATTTCCTCCGGCGCCCGCTCGACAAGATCGGCGACCTCGGGCTGACCGTGGAACACCGGGAGCGGTTCAAACTCGGTCTGGTGGAACGGCTCGTCGCCCGCAAGTGAACGGTGTCATCGGAATTTCATCGACGCCGCCGATCCTGGTGACGTGACCTCTCCTCAGCAGCCACCGATCTGGCAGCAACACCCCGTCGCGCCGCCGAAGAAGGTCCCGAAGACGAGCCTGATCTTCGGTGTCGCGGCCGTCGCGCTCATCGTGAGTGTCGGCGGGATCGCGGTGACCGTGGCGCTCGCCACCGGTGGCGGCGCCGAAGCCGATTCCGACGTGTTCTCCGCACAGCCCGGGGATTGCCTCTCCGCTGACGAGAACGCCAAGAGCGACAGCGAGTTCAGCAGCAGCGCCGTCCGGGTCCACTGTTCGGACGAGGCGGCCGATTACACGGTGATCGCGCACCTTCGGTCCGAAGTCGCCGCGGACTGCAAAGTCGTGACCGGCCATGAGCACGGCAACCCGGTCGTCTACGACCTCGGACCGGGGGCGGCCAGGGAACTCTGCCTCAGCCCGAAGAGCTGACGGCTTGCCGTTGGGCGGCGTCCCAGGCCGCCTCGATCATCCGGAAGATCTCGTCCACCGCGGCCTCCGGATCAGCCGCCTCCCGGCCCAGCGAATAGGCGTCGATCACGAACCTCGCGATCGTCCGGCAGGCCATCGCGGACTGCGGCAGTCCGGGATCGGCGGCGATGGCCGCCGCCAGCGACTCCGCGTGGCGCAGCCTCATCGAGTCTTCGTACTCCCGCAGCACGGGCGATCCGTCGATCATGCGCCAGATCGGGGCGACGCCGTCCGCCGTGCAATGCCGCACCATCGCGTGGATCTCACGACGCAGCGCGGGGATGAGCGGCTCGTGCGGAGCCCTTTCGGCGACCGCCCGCGTGAGACCTTGCTCGAAGTTCGCGTCTTGCCCGAACACCAAGGCTTCTTTCGAAGCGAAGTGGGAGAAGAGCGTGGTGACGGCGACGTCGGCCTCCGCGGCCACCTCACGGATGCCCACCTCGTCGTACCCGCGTTCCAGGAAGAGCCGCAGGGCGGTGTCGGCGATCTTCTGGCGGGTCGCGGCCTTCTTCCGCTCGCGACGTCCGGTCGGCACGGTCATGCGGAGACGCTAGCAGATGCAAAACAACAACAGTTCCAAAACGCTAACCGTTAGTGCTACGGTGGATCGCATGAAGCAAGTGATCTTCACCGAGTTCGGCGGTCCGGAAGTCCTGCAGCTGGTCGACGCCGAAGACCCCCACGCGGGGCCTGGTCAGGTGCGCATCGCGGTGCGCGCGGCCGGAGTGAACCCTGTCGACTGGCGGGTCCGCGAAGGCCAGGTCCTGGGCGCCCATCCGACCGCGCTGCCGTCCGGCGTGGGCATCGACGCCGCCGGGGTGGTGGACGAGGTCGGTGAGGGCGTCACCGATGTCGAGGTCGGCGACCGGGTGTTCGGCGAGGGGTCGAGCACCTATGCCGAGTTCGCGGTGCTGACGGCCTGGGCCCGGATGCCCGAGGGACTGACGTTCGAGGAGGCGGCCGGCTACCCCTCCGTGGTCGAGACCGCACTGCGCCTCATCCGCGAAGTCGGTGCGCGACCCGGCCGGACATTGCTGGTCAGCGGCGCGTCCGGCGGAGTCGGATCGGCGGTACTGCAGATCGCCCGCGAACGCGGCATCACGGTGATCGGCACGGCGGGCTACGCGAACCAGGACTACCTGCGTGGTCTGGGCGCGATCGCCACGACCTACGGCGAGGGCTGGGTGGATCGGGTCCGGCAGCTCGGCCAGGTCGACGCGGCTCTCGACCTGGCGGGGTCAGGCGTGATCGGCGAACTGGTCGAGCTGACCGGGGACCCGGACAAGGTGATCTCCATCGCCGATCTCGGCGCCCCCGAGTTCGGCGTCCGGTTCTCCGGTGTCGCCGGGAGCGTGCCGGACGCGCTGGCCGAGGCCGTCGACCTCATCTCGCGAGGAAAGCTGCACATCCCGGTCGAGAAGTCCTACTCGCTCACCGACGCCGCGGCGGCGCACGCCGACAGTCACGCCGGGCACACCCGCGGACGCCGGGTCATCGTCGTCTGAGCCGGTTCAGGCGGTGGTCGCGGGAAGGATCACGACACCGTCGTCATCGGAGTAGAGCGTGTCGCCGGGAGTGAAGGTCACTCCCCCGAAACCGACCGGGACGTCGACAGCGCCGACGCCCGCCTTGGAACTCTTGCGCGGGTTGGTGCCGAGCGCCTTCACGCCGAGCGGGAGTCCGGCGAGCTCGGCGCTGTCGCGTACCGCGCCGTGGACGACCACACCCGCCCAGCCGTTGTCGACGGCGGATTTCGCGATCATGTCGCCGGTGAGCGCGCTGTGCAGGGAACCGCCGCCGTCGACCACCAGGACGCAGCCTTCTCCTGGGGTGGCCAGCAGCTTCTTGACCAGGCCGTTGTCCTCGTGGCAGGAGACCGTCCGGATCGGGCCCGAGAACTTCCGGTGCCCGCCGAACTGGCGGAACTGGGTGTCGCAGACGCGTAACCGGTCGCCGTGTTCGTCGACGAGATCGGCGGTGGTGAAGGAATCGATCACGGCGACCGAGTGTAGGTGGCGATCAGCCGGTTTCGCGCCTGCTCGATGAGATCCGCCACACGCCGGGCGTCGGGGATCGCCCGCAGTTCCAGTACCGGCGGCGCCCACGCGCCGCGAAGTTCGTTGGCCCTGACCCGCGAGCGGCCCCAGGCGCTGCCATAGGTGACCGTGCCGACGCCCGTCTCGTTCACCTTCACCGAAGGCGAGTGCTGGAGATACTGGAACCAGACCCACCGGAATTCCGCACCGGTCCGCCAGTTCGTGACGAAGATGATCCGCTGGGTGGTGACCAGGTACGAGAGGGCGAGTTCCCTCGATCGCCGGTCGGTCATGCGCTGATAGAGAAAGACCAGGAAGCCGGCGAACAAACCGACGAACGGGGCCCAGGCCGGCCCACTGTCCCAAAGGATGGAGAGGACGACGATCGCCCCGACCACCTCGATCATCTGTGTGTACTCCGGAAACCACCTTCGCGGGCGCTGTGGCGCTCCGGTCCACAACACTTCTTCGCCTTCTTGCAACGGATACGCGTGCATCGAACCCTCCCCGGATCTTCACCGGGAGTACGTCCGCCCAGTCCTCTACGTTGCCTCGGGCGGGAACACCGTTTCCAGCACGTGGGTGAGGATGGCGGCGGGATCCGACGCGGGGGCGACCGTCTGACGCAGGGCGAGCCCGATCCCCAAGGCACCCAGCATGACGACGGCCTGATCCAGCGGCATCGCGGGCTCGAGGCCCAGACGCCGGGAGTGCTCGGCGAGCAGGGCCACCACCTCGTCGTCGTGACGTCGCTGGATGGCGGCGATCAGGGCGGCGGTTTCCGGCTGCTGCGCCGTCGCGGCGAGCACTTCCGCGGCCGCCGCGCTCCACTTCGCCGCGTCCTTGTCCGCCACGTCGGCGGGATTCAGCGCCGCGATCACCTCTTCGCGGCCGGCAGCCCGGGCGATAGCTTCCCGTAAACCCTGGAGATGACCGTCCGCGTCGGCCTCGATGATCGCGAGCCACAGCCCTTCCTTGCCGCCGAAGTGCTTGTAGACGGCGCCACGGGTGTAGCCGGCGTCGGCCGCGATCTCTTCGACCGTCGCCGCCAGGAAACCGCGCCGCAGGAAGACCTGACGCCCGGCGTCGAGCAGGTGGTCGTGGGTGCGTTGCTGCTGCTCGGCCCGCGTCAGCCTGATCATCGCCCGCCCCTTCGGCAGCCCTTTTCAGTAACAGTACGTTTCTGGAAACACGATGTTACTGTATCGTCCTTGGCATGGAATTCCTGGCACCCGTGGCGGCGTTTCTCAGCCTTCCCCTCTTCCTGGCCGGGTTCGCTTGGTACGCCGCGCGAGCCCGCAGCCGCGGCGTGAGCCAATCCTTGCTGGCGCCGATCGAGGAGATCTGGGATCCGATCTCGCACAAGACCAACATCGAGATCCAGATCGAAGCCGAACGAAGCCCGGAGACACCCTCGCCGGGCGACCCTCCCGAGCCTTTTTGGCGGTTGCGATGACCGGCCGCACGGCGGTCGTCACGGGCGCCAACAGCGGACTCGGGTACGAGACCTGCCGGGCACTGGCGACTCGCGGCGTTTCCGTCGTCATGGCTTCGCGCGACGAGCGCAGGGGCCTGGCGGCTCGCGATCGGCTACGTGCCGAGGCCACCGGCGAACTCGAGGTGCTGCGGCTGGACCTGGCGGATCTCGAGTCCGTGCGGGAATTCGCCGGCAAGCTCGTCCGTCGTGATGCGCCGATCGACCTGCTGGTCAACAACGCCGGGATCGGGATGGCATCACGTTCCTTGACAGCACAAGGGTTCGAGTCGCACTTCGGGGTCAACCACCTCGGCCATTTCGCGCTCACGGGACGGCTGCTCCCGCTGCTGCGGCGAGGTACCGGCGCCCGGGTGGTGACTGTCAGCTCGGAGGCTTATCGCCACGGGACCATCGACTTCGACGATCTCGACGGCGAGCGGTCGTACCGGCCGCTCAAGGCCTACCGGCAGTCCAAGCTCGCCAACGTCCTTTTCGGATTCGAGCTGGACCGCCTGCTCCGCGCGGACGAAGCACCGGTGGCGAGTTTGGTGGCACATCCCGGCTTCGCTTCGACGAACCTGCCGTCCTCCAGCGCGGGCGGGGTCGGCGGGCTGCTGCTGCGGATCGGCAACGCGCTGGTGGCGCAACCCGCCGAGCGGGGCGCGTCGAGCCAGCTGCACGCGGCGACCGCTCAGGAGGTCGAAGGTGGCCAGTTCTTCGGGCCTGGAGGCCGCACCGGGATGTTCGGCGCTCCGGTGCAGCTCCGGCCCGCCCGCGACGCCACCGACCCGCACACCGCCCGACGGCTGTGGGAGGTCTCCGAAAACCGCACCGGCGTCCGGTACGAGTTCAGTATCCGGCGGTGAAGTGTCTGTCCCGGCCCGGATTCTCGAGTTCGTCCACGATGGCGACGGCGAGATCCTCCGCCGAGATCCGGGACGATCCGTCGGCCGCGGCGAGGATGGTCGTCGTCCCTCGCCGGTAGGCGCCGGTCCGGACGCCGGGTTCGAGTATCGCGGGCGGGCTGAGGTACACGCAGTCGCCTGCGTGCGCCTCGCAGGCTTGGAGCTGTGCAGTGCCGGCCGCGGCGTCGAGCAGGGCGGTGACGGTGGCGGCGACCGTGCCTTCCGCGCCGGGCGCCGGTCTCGTCGCGCCCACGACGGCGTCGACTCCTCCACGCGGGAGCCTGTCATGCCCGGCGCTCCGACAACGGCGATCTTCATCGGACGACACCTTCCTTCTTGGCCTTCGGGGTGATCTGGCCGGCGACGATCGAGGCCAGGGCGAGGGCGAAACCGGCGAGCTGGATCAGGCCGAGCGACTGGCCGAGCAGCGCGGCACCGAGTACCGCGGCGACCATCGGCGAAAGCAGGCCGAGGACGGCGACCGAGGTGACCGGCAAGGACGTGATTCCGCGGAACCACAGGACGTACGCGAGCAGGCCGCCGATCAGGCCGAGCCAGAGGTAGCCGAGTCCCGCGTTCAGGTCGATCGCGGGCGGCGCGCCTTCGAGCAGGAAGGTCACCGGCAACAGGAACAGCCCGCCCGCGGTGAGCTGCCACGAGGCGAACGCCGTCGGTCCGACGTCGGCCGGGCGTCCCCACCGTTTGGTGAGCGTGACGCCGAGCGCCATGGTCGCGGCGCCCCCGAGGCCGGCGAAAACGCCGACGAGGTCGAAACCCGCCGCGGGTCCGATCACGACCAGCCCGACCCCCACGATCCCGACGATCCCCCAGGCGAACCGCCACGCGGACGGGCTCTGCCGCAGCACGGCCACGGCGAGGATCGCGACCAGGAGCGGCTGGGCGGCGCCGAGGGTGGCGGCGACCCCGCCGGGCAGCCGTTCGGCGGCGAGGAACAGCAGGGGGAAGAACATCCCGATGTTGAGGACGCCGAGCGCGGCGGCCTTCAGCCACCAGGTCCCGCGCGGGAGGGTGCGGGTGATGGCCAGCGCGATCAGGCCCGCGGGCAGGGCACGCATGAGCCCGGCGAACAGCGGATGCCCCGGCGGGAGGAGTTCGGTGGTGACCACATAGGTCGTTCCCCAGACCACGGGAGCGAACGCGGTCAGCGCGGTACCTGCCAGTCCGGCGGCGAGCGGTGTGGTCGTCAGTGCTTTCACGCTTCTCAGCTTCGGCGCTGAGGATCGATGAGTCCAACACATGTTTGTCACTTGATCCATCTTGATCCAAGATGGATCCATGGAGCTTCAGCAAATGCGGTACGTCGTGGCGGTGGCGGAGACGAACAGTTTCACGCGCGCCGCGGAACGGTGTCTCGTCGTGCAGTCGGCGCTGAGCCACCAGATCGCGCGGCTGGAACGGGAACTCGGCGCCCGGCTGTTCGAGCGCACGAGCCGTCGGGTGCGGCTCACCGCCGCGGGCGAGGCTTTTCTGCCCGCGGCCCGCCAATGTCTCGACGCCGCCGAACGGGCGGGTTCGGAGGTCGCCGCGGCCGTCGGCGAGATCCGCGGGCGGCTCACCGTCGGCGTCATCCCGACCGTCGCGGCGGTCGACGTACCGGCCGCGCTGCAGACGTTCCGCCACCGGTACCCGCACGTCCGGATCGGGCTGCGGGTCGGGGCGAGCGGACTCCTGGTGGAGCAGATCAAGGACGGTGCGATCGAGGTCGCGTTCCTCGGCCTGCCGGTGTCCGACCGGCCGGAGGGCGTCGGTACCCGGGAACTGGGGCGTGACGATCTGATCGCCGTCGTCGCGCCCGGTCATCCACTCGCCGGAGAGTCCTCGGTGGACTTGAAGCGGCTTTCGTCGGAGGTGTTCGTGGACTTCCCTGTCGGGTCGGCGGGACGAGCCCAGACGGATCAGGCCTTCGCCGCGGCGAAGGTGTCGCGGGAGGTGGCCTTCGAGGTGACGGCCGCCGACTTCATGGCGCGGCTCATCCACCAGGGCCTGGGGGTGGCGCTGCTGCCGTCGAAGTACGTGCCGAACCTGACCGGCGTGGTCACCGTGCCGGTGACGGACGCGCCCGCGCGGATCGAACACCTCGTCTGGAACCGGTTCACGGTCACTCCGGCGGCGAAGGCCTTCCTGGAGATACTGGGTGTCGTGAGTGGTGAGGACGGTTATTTTTGAGGGGTAAGGCAAAGGTGTCATGCCGGAGTCGGCGGGGGCTTCGGTGCGGGTGGTCGTGAGTGGCAAGTGTCGTTCTAACCCCACTTACCACTCACGACCACCCCGACCGACACGACACCTCTGCCTTACCCCTCAATAGAACGAACCGTACGTGCCTGCCTGGCACTGACCTGGGCGAAGGTTACAACTTGGAGTGTTCCCGCTTTTGTGGACGCGGGTTTAGGCCGCGATTTCGTTGATGTTTCTGTATCCTAGCTCGTATTCTTGGGGTGTCAAGTATCCGAGCGTTGAGT
>NZ_JBHRWK010000062.1:0-20139 GCF_042647925.1 Amycolatopsis speibonae | reverse complement strand
AGGCACGGTTCTCTCACACGATCATGGGACTTAGACACTCACATGATCAACCAGAGACCGTGCCTGCCCTCATGCAGACCCAAACCGACTTTGCCGGGACCCTGGAACCACCACAACCGACCGGCTGAGTCCCGATGGCGCCCACCTGGCCTTGGCATCGCTCGGACGGAACCTCGAAATCTACAATGTCGCGACCCACGCCCGAATCGCCGAGCTGACCACCCCGATCGGAAGCCCCGCCTTCGGTCTCGCCTTCAATCGGGACGGGCGGCTGCTCGCCGCCGGCTACCCGCCAACGCCCGAGCAGCCCAACACACCCCACACGCTCGTCTGGGACATCGCGGCCCGTCGCGTCGCCGCGGACCTCCCTGTCCAAGCCCGCGCAATCGCGTTCAACCCCCACCGGCCCGAACTCGCCGTTGACGACGGACAACACCTCACGGTCTGGGACGTCGTCACCGGGAAGAGCAAGGCGGAGCTTCCGCGTCGTCCGGTCCAGACCATGGCGCTTGCATACAGCCCTGACGGTGGTCTGCTGGCCGCCGCGGGAACCGACGGAAAAGTCGTGCTCTGGGATTCCCTGGACAATCGTCATCTCGCTGACTTGCTCGGGCACACCGGCTCCGTCGATACGCTCGCCTTCAGCCCGGACGGTCGTTTCCTGGCCACCGGCGGCACTGACAAGAAAGTGGTCCTCTGGGACGTCCCGCACCGCGAAGCCTGGGCCAACCTGACCGGGACCGGCGGTAACACGACCGCACTCGGCTGGAACAGCACGGGAACAGTCCTGGCCACCACGGGCCTCGACGGCTTCGTCACCCTTTGGCCAGTCGACATACCGTCCGCGGCCCGGGTGCTGTGCACAATGCTCGACACCGACTTCCCCAGCACACCGCGTCCCGAATCCTGTCCTGGGCCGTAGCGTCCGCTCAGTCCCCGGTGTGTGCGGGTGCACCGCCTGCTCCGGAACCAGTCCGAACATCGCGCTCCTGGGGCGAGATGTCGAACTGCCGGGACCGTATTGTCTGGCCCCGGAGCGCCACGGAGCCTGAGCACGTTGGTGCGGAAGTTCCTGGCGACGCAGCACGAGGTCTTGAAACAGCTCAGCTCCGACAAAGCCGGCGTCGAGTACGACGATAGGCAGGTGCATGTATTGGAAAGGGATTCGCTACGGAGCAGCACCGCGAATTCCTGGCGATCGAACCCGATGTTTCGGTATCCGAATGTGCTCTGGTGATGGACATCCCGGACAGCGTCTGGCGGGACGGATCGCAACCGGCACGCCAGCTACTGCCGATAGCTTGTGCGTACCCACCCGCGCAGCTGGCCGTCGATGAAATCGGCAACATGCTCAGGCTCGTCGAAAGGATCCTTCTCCCAATGAGAAGCACCCTCGCCGTCCTGCACACGAACACCCACGCAGTAGCAGCCGGCAGTGTCCGCTCGATCCAGCGTCGTGCCTCATCCTCGGTGGCGGCGTCATATTCGGCGGCGCAATCGACGATGTCGTCATCGCCGATGCCCACCATGATCGCGGCACCGAATACGTGCTGCCCCTTGAACGTCGTCGTGTTTCCCATCCGATCCCCCTAACCCGATACACGGCATTCAGCATGCACCCGATCCGGGAGACCTGCCAGCCATCGCGATAGCCGCTATGCTGCGAGCAGAGGGCTTTGTCGTTCCTCGGCCTGCCCAGGCTTCCGGCCTGGGCAGGCATATTAAATTTTGAGTCGAAATAAGACTTGCGGTCAATCCGCTTGCCCAGCCCTGTCCGCTGCCTCCGTCAGGCAGCGGGCAGGGCGTTTCGGTTGTTTCGGCGGGGGATGATCGAGGCTGCGGCTTCGGCGGTTTCGCGGGCGAGTTCGGGCAGGACGTGGGTGTAGGTGTCGGCGGTGATGGCGATGCTGGAGTGGCCGAGGAGTTCCTGGACCTGTTTGAGGTCGGCTCCGGCGGCGATCATGAGGGTGGCGGCGCCGTGGCGGAGGTCGTGCAGCCGGACGGGCGGGAGTCCTGCGGCTTCGGCGATGGCCTGGAAGGCGTCGCTGAGGTGGGAGGGTTGCAGCGGGCTGCCGTCGGGTTCGGTGCAGACGAGGCCGTTCTCGATCCACGCGTCGCCTGCTGCCGCACGCAGGTTCGCCTGGTGGTCCTTCTGCTTGGTGAGGACGTCGGTGGTGGCGGCGTCGAGGGCGATGACGCGGCCGCTGGCTTCGCTTTTGGGTTCGCCCATCTCGGCCTGCCAGCCGATCTGGACCAGGGCCGCGGAGATCGTGATGCTGTGGCGGGCGAGGTCGACGTCCCACCAGGGCAGGCCGCAGGCTTCGCCGCGCCGGAGTCCTCGGTAGGCGATGAGGTGCAGCAGCACGTAGTAGGGGTGTTCGAGGGCGTGGTCGAGGAACTTTCCGGTCTGTTCGGGGGTCCACACCATGACCCGGGAGGGTTTCTGCCCGGTGCGCTGCCACCGTTCGACACGCTCGGGCGTCCACAGCAGCGCTTTCGGTCGCCGCCCGGAGGGGAGTTCGACGTAGGAGGCGGGGTTGAAGGTGATCGGTATCCGGGGGTCGCGGATGGCGGCGTTGAGCGCGGCGCGCAGGGTGGCGCGGTAGCGCTGCATGCTGGCGTCGCTCAAGGTCCGCAGGCCGTGCACGCTTTTACGGATGTCGGGATCGTCGCTGGCTTTCGCGGCGCGAATGGCGTCGTTGCGCTCGGCCATCGCGTCGAACATGCGCGAGATGTGCACGACGGTGAGTTCGTCGATCCGGTAGTGGCCCAGGTGCGGGATGAGCCAGAGCCGCAGGTGGCTGCTGTAGGAGAGCTGGGTGGTACCGCGGAGTTTCTTCTTTCGCCTGGCGTACCACGTGGTCAGCCACTCGGCGACGGTCGGGATCTCCCCGGCGTCGGCGGACCCGGCGTCCAATCGTGCGCCGAGGGTACGCGATGACGGGAGGGGCTCGTTGGTTTTGAGGTGTTTGTCGATGACGTCGCCTACCGCGGCGATCGCGGCGGCGCCGTAGGGTTCGGCGGTCTCGACCAGGGAGGCCATCTTGTCCAGTTCGGCTTGCGCGTCGGTCTGGGACTCGTACCCACCGCGCCTGCGGGTGCGGCGGGTGCCGTCGGTTCGGGCGGGTAGTTCGGCTTGGTAGTACCAGGAGCCGTGGTCGGAGCTCCAGGCTCCGTTGCGGCGTTTGAGTTTCGGGCATGCCGACCCGAGTGGCTTGCCGGTGCCGGGGTGTTTGCAGGTGCAGCGTTTGTAGGTGCTGCCGGAGAAGTTCTGTGCCATCGGATTCGTTCCTGCCGGGATCAGGGGCGTGTGTTGTCGGTCAGCGCCCATCGACGCTCCGGTGGGGACAGAGAGGAAGCGTCAGCCACGAGGCTCTTCGCCCAGCTCGAGGAATTCCTCCAGCCGGGCGACCACGACCCGGTAGTTCCGGCCGACCCGTTTGACCGGGACCGGGAACGTCCCTTCGCGGGCGAGCCGGTAGGCCGTGGTCCGGCCGATGCCGAGCACGCGGGCGGCGGTCATCAGGTCGGTCGTGACGCCGAGACTCCACAACTGTTGACGCACTGCCAGCACATAGCTCGGGGGCGAGGTCGTCATGACGTGCTCCCGTCATCGCGGGTGGCGCGCACGCTCGTCGCGGGATTCTGGGCGGCCCAGAACAGGGCGGGTGTGACCAGGGCACGGTGCGTGGGCTGCGCGGAGAGCACCCACAGTTCGGCGGGCCGGAGGTCGCCGTTCTCGTCTCGGGTACCGGTCGCGTGGTAGCCGGTGTACTGGACGGTGGTCAGGATCGCGGCGACCGCAGCAGGTGACCACGCGGTGTCGGTTCCGGGCGGCGGGTAGCGGTCGTGGTCGACGTCGAGCCGTGCGGCGATGTCCTCGATGGACAGTCCGGTGACCGCACGCCAGTAGAAGATGTCTTGCACCACCATGGAACGACGCGGTTCCGGTGTCCACCGGCTCCGGGTCCCGGCGACGGTCATCGTGGTGTAGCCATAGGGCGGTCGGACCGGGGCCGTGGTCGTCTCGATCGACCGTTCGGGATTCCGCACGAGGGCTGCGCGCGTGGTCCGGTGGGCGAAGACGGCACGGATCCAGCGGCGCGCAGGGCGGGATGGGCTGTTTTGGGGCATGGCAGGGAACCCTTTCGGGATAGGCGCGGGTGGAGCGTGGCGCTCCGGGGCGGGATCGGCGTCCTCATGCCCCGGAGCGCCACGGGTTTCAGGTGTGCGGACGGGTACTGGTGCGCCGACCGCGCGTCGAAGTCTTCGCGGTGCTGGCCGACGGACAGTGCAGGTGGGTCAGGTCCTCCAGTAGGAGGCGTAAGGCGTGGGCTGCTTGCTGCGGCATGACGCCGTTGCCCAGCGCGCGCAGTTGCGCGGTGCGTGGCAGGTCGAGATGGTCGGCGGTGACCCAGCCCGATGGCAGGCCCATGAGCCATTCGACGAACGGCGGCGCGAGCACGGGACGTCCGTGTCGCCCGGGCTGCGTCGGGTACGGCGCAGCCCGGCCGGTGATGAGTTCCCACCGGTGGACGGCGGCGGCGTATTCACCCCACTCGACTCGCCTTGGTGCGCGTGCGCGGCGAACGGTTGTCACGGTCACTCACCTTCTTCCGCACACGGGTTTTCGATGTGGGCGCAGTGACGGCGATGACGACCGAGGGCAGCATCAGGTCGCCTTTCGAGCCGCGCTGCGCCGGGCACCCTTTGGTGCCGTCGGTCGCCCGCGGGGTCGGCAGAAGTCGTTGTGTGTCCACAAGAGATCGCCCTCCTTGTTGCTACGCCCTCGGGAATTCGCGATGCCGCGCAACACGTGCCGCTCGTCGGTGTCTTCGCGTCCGAGGCCACTGGGCTCGGCAGCAGCACGCACCCGGCCGGGGTCGGACGGTCTGGCCTCAGCACGGTCTGCGGACGACGGCGTCCACCGCGTCGTTGAGGTTCACCTGATGCCCGCCCGCACGACGGCGTGCCGGATCGACCGGGCCGCGTGGCTCGCCGTCGCGCGCCTGCGGAGTCGGCATCATCCGGGCACTCTCCCGGCCGGGCGACGGCACACAGGAACACCCGCTCCCGGCGGTGGGCGGCGCCGATGTCGGCGGCTCGTACGCAACGCCAGACCGCGTCATACCCCGCTTCGGCCAGCCCCGCGAGTACACGGTCGAGCCCGCCGTTCTTCCAGCGGAGGGCGGCGACGTTCTCCACGACGACGAGCCGCGGTCGAAGAACGCGAACGGCGTCCAGGATGCTGCTCCACAGTCCACTGCGAGCGCCTTTCTCGATGCCCGCGCGCCGACCGGCCGCGGAGATGTCCTGACAGGGAAAGCCCGCCGTGAGCACCTCGACCGGTGCGACCGTGGCGAAGTCGACGGCACGGAGGTCGCCCAGATTCGGCACGCCGGGCAACCGTTCGGCGAGGACGGCGGCTGCGTGCGGATCGATGTCGGAGTACCACGCGATCCGGCCGCCGAGGACGGCCGCGACACCGAGGTCGAGACCCGCCATGCCGGTGCACAGCGACCCGATCACCGGACCGTCGCTCGCGACGAACCGCAAATGCTCAGACATCACGCGCCTGCTTCAGCGGACGGCGCAGCACGATGACGTCCTCATGCGCGATCAGATGCAGCGGCAAACCCTGGGCGCGCTGTTTGCGGATGAAGTCACGCTGGAAGAAACTGCCGCGCGCGACCAGATCACGGTCGGCGACCCGCGCCAGCAGCGCGACACATCGCTCGACCGGCACCAGTCCCGCCGCGCGACCGCAGGCGACGATCTGCGACGGTAAGTCGATCAGTTCCATGTGCTCACGCCACGGGCGCGCGGTGATCGCGACGTGCCCGCCGGGGCGCAGCACGGCAGCGCATCCGGACAGGATCCGGGTGAACCCGGCCAGCAACCGGTGGTGGCCGACGTTGGCCAGATTCCCGCGATCCAGCGCGGAGCCGTAGCGGTGATGGAACTTGTGCACCTTCCCGTCGTCGGAGTCCGTGGTCGCGGTGACCACCTGACCGTGTGTCGACGGTCCGTACGGCGGCGACGTGACCACGAGCGCGACCTGTCCCCGGTACTTCTCCGGCAGCAGGAACGGCAGCTGCCGCGCATCTCCGCGCACGACCTCCGCGTCGCGGTCGTGCCCGCGTTTCCGCGCCAGGTCGAGATTCGCCCGGGCGACGGTGACCCAGTGGGGCTCGTACTCGACGCCGACCGCGCGGCGCCCGGCGTCGAGCGCCTCCACCAGCGTGGTGCCGGATCCGGCCATCGGGTCGAACACCAGCTCCCCCGGGCGGGTATAGGCGCGGATGGCGTGCGCCGCGACGGCCGGGAGCATCTTGGCCGGGTGCGCGGTCGACTCGGGCACGTAACGGCCCTTGCGCTGCGCGGCCGGCGAGGTCTGCGCGGTCGCCCACACCGACAGCGGTACGTCTTCCGCGCCGATCGCCGTCACCGTCCCGGCCGGACCGTTCCCCACCGGACCCGCGCTGGGTTTCCGAGGAGTGTCGAGGGCGTCGATGACGGCCCGGGAGATCGGCACTGTCGAGTCGTCAGCACCGCTGGCGGATGAGGTCGAGGGCTGGGTCCGGGACATGAGCAGGGTGCCTTTCGCAGGGGAAGGAAGAGCGGATCGCGGGGCCGGCGGACGCGGCACCAAGGGGGTCATCGGCCCTCCCCGGCGGTGTCGGCGGGCTGGGCGAACACCAGGACGTCGCCGTGTGCGCGCAGGTGCGGCGCGGGCAGTCCGCGCACCGCCGCGCGCTGCCGGGCCCGGTCGTACTCGGCGGTCTCCGACGCGCTCGGGACGGCGTGCGGGCACCCCTGCCGGACCGGGGCGTGCAGGGTGACGATGTGCTGCAGGTAGAGCAGATCGGCGTGCTGGCAGGCGACCACGATCGCACCGGTCGGGTCGACCAGCTCCCCCTGATTCCAGTCACTGTGCGTGTACACCGCGAAGATGCCGCCTTGCCGTAACCGGTTCGCCGCCAGCAGCGCGAGCCGGTCCAGCGGCACCGTCCCGCCGGCGCAAGCAGGTACCGCGACGAGGACCAGATCCGCCCGCGCGCCGACGTCCGTTCCGGGTGTCTCAGTACTGGTGGGTGACGTGCTGGCGCGAGCCGTGGGCTGGTCGGCGACGAGGTCGGCCCAGAACGGCCGCGCGGCGGAGCCGGACACCGGAGCACCGGTGTCGACGGTGAGTGTGTCGACGGTGCGATCGAGTGCGCGGACCGCGTCCCGGGCAGCGATCAACTCCTCCTCGGGGACCGTCGGGGCGGTGTCGATGTCGACCAGAACGACGTGCGCGCCGGGGGCGGTGAACGCCGCCGTGATGGACTCGACGATCGGCACCGGCCAGCGCGTGGAGGCGTCGATCGACTCGCCTCCGCACGTCCACACCGTCGCCGGAGTCGGCGCTGTCGACACGACCGACGCATGTCGGCGCGGCCCTTCGGGACGCGAGGTCGCGCGGGTCTGCCGACCGGCCGCCGCGGCGCGGGCGCCGGGATAAGGGGCACGGTCGCCGCCGCGGCGAGCGCGGGATGGGCGGGCCGGGTCCGGCCGGTTTCCGGGACGGCCATCCGGTGATTGCTGGGCCATGAGAGTCCTCCTGCGAGCGAGAACAGCCGGGGCGACGCCCGGCCTGGTTCGTTCTGTCACAAAGCAATACCGAAAAAAGCCCGCTTCGGAGACACGTGCCCATCGATAAAGTTCGAGAAAGACTTCTTTCGGGCCAATATCGGAGCGGCCGATAACCACGAAAACACCGTTTCCCCTAATTGTCGGAAGAAAAGCATGGAAACCATGCCTGACTGATTCGTTTCCCCGTGATCTTCGAGCCCCTCGCAGCAGTTGAGGAACTACTGCAACCTGATCAAATCGCAGTTCAAAGGCGATATCCTGAATCACTGAGGCGCTTTTGCCGCGACTTTGAGGCGCCCGCGAAGCGCTTTTGAGGCGATTGTGAGGCGCTTCGCGTGGCTTCCTTTGTTGACGCATTCTTCGACCGTCTTCACAGGGAGCCGTCATGGATTCTTCCGCACCCGACGACGAGGCCCGCGACAATCGTCGTTTCACCACATACACAGACGTGTTCGCGATGGCGCGGTCCACTTTCGGCTGGCTGGTGACCGGGCCGGATCCGGTCAGCGTCGACGGCCGCGAGATCCCCGGACTACCGCCCCGACCGGTACCGCTGGACGAGCTCGGCGCGCTGCTGCGCGCGGACGGCTGCGCTCAGGCGACACGGGACGCGGCGTGGACGTATCTGATCACTCGCGCCCGCGCCGAACGCGGAACCTGGACGGTGGCGTGTGTCGGGATGGCGTTGCCCGCACTGCTGCGGGCCGCGACATCCGTGACCCGCCACTTCACCGGCGATCGCCACGACATCAACGCCGCGGTCCTGACCGCGTTCGTGCAGGAGCTGGACGAGGTCGATCTGGCCCGGCCGGCGATCCTCGCGCGCTTGTACTACGTGGCGTTCCGGGCGGGGCTGCTGGCGCTGGACGACGCCGTCGGAAAGCCGATTCCGGCGGGCGATCTGGTGTTCAACGCCCTGCGGCCGCCTCCGCCGGAGGGCCATCCGGAGCTGGTGCTCGAGGCTGCCGTACACGCCGGTGCGATCACCGCCGAGCAGGCGGCCCTGATCTCCGAAACCCGCCTCGGCGACACGACCCTGGCCGACGCGGCACGCAGCCGCGGCCTTCGCTACCGGACGGTGCAGAAGGGCCGTGCCCGGGCCGAAGCGCGCCTCGTCACCTACCTGCGCGACGAGCGCCGTGACACGTCCGCCGCTCACGGTTCGGCGAACTCACGCTCCGTGACCGGTGGGGCCAGGCCGGGCACCCGCGTCACGTCGAGCGGAAGCCACGTCCGCGGGGAGGTCGGCTCATGCGACTGACACCGCACCGCTACCGCCGGGTCCTCGTGTTCCTCGGGTGGCTGACCGCCGCCGGGCTGCTGCTGTCGTCCTCGTCCGCGCGTGCGGACACGGTGCACTACGTCGCACTCGCGGCGACCGTCGATCAGGTCCTCACCAACATCCGTAACTGGATCATGGGGATCCTGGCCGGGGTCGCGGTCGTGTTCATCACCATCGGCGGCTTGCGCTACCTGATGGCCTCGGGTGATCCCGGCGAGATCGAGAAAGCGAAGGGCGCGTTCAAGGCCGCCGGCATCGGTTTCGGACTCGCTGCGCTCGCCCCGATCGTGGTCGAGATCCTCAAGGGCATCGTGGGCGGGGTGTGAACCATGACCATCCCGAGCACACGACGCATGCACGGCCCGCCGACCACCCCGGCAACACGGCGCGGTGCCCGCGTGGTCCTGGTGCTGATGCTGGTGGCTCTCGTCGGGATCACGCTGACCGCGGCGGCTTCTCCTGAACCCGCGCAACAACCGGTGCTGCCGCTGCCGCCCAATCCCAGCTGTGCACCGGGTTCGACCGAGCCCGCCTGCGTGCTGCCGGGCACCTCGTCCCCCGCGCCTCCGACGGGCCCGCCGAGTACGCCGCTGGTGCCCGGTCCGTCGGCGCCGCCGGTGTCGTGTTTCCCCGGAGCGGTGATGCCCGAGTGCGGCAACCTGCCCACCCAGCCGCCGACGAGCCGGCCGTGCGAGGGCCCGAACTGTATCCCGCAGCCGTCACCCCGTGATCCCGCCAACGAGGAGAGCGAGTGCGGGTTCACCGACCCGGTCGCGTGTGTCACCGAGGCCATCGACACCTTCTTTCGTGGCCTGGTGATCGGTGCGCTGAACCCGCTGCTCGAGCTGCTGGGCAAGACGGTTCTATCCACACCGCACCCTGATCTGCTGCCAGGCATCGGCCAGGCGTGGACCGATTCCTGGCATCTGCTGCTCACCTTCTACGGCAGCATCGTCATGATCGCGGGCCTGCTCCTGATGGGCTACGAGACCCTGCAGACCCGGTACACGATCAAGGAGATCGCGCCTCGTGTCGCGGTCGGGTTCCTCGCGGGGACGCTGTCCCTGTTCCTCGCGACCCAGGGCATCGAGGTCTCCAACGCGGTGAGTTCATCGCTGTTGGAAGGCGCGCTCGACCCGAACGCCGCCAGCAAGGCGATGACCGACATGATCCTCGGCTCGCTCAACGGTGGGCAGGGGTGGCTGCTGTTCATCGGGCTCGCGCTCGCGGTGATGCTCGTCGTGCTCCTGCTGACGTTCATCGTGCGGGTCCTCGCAACGATGCTGCTGATCGCGGCCGCACCGTTCTTGCTGATGTGGCACGCCCTCCCGCACACCGAAGGCGTCGCGCACACGTGGTGGAAGGCCTACGGGCTGCTGCTGGTCATCCCCGTCGGGCAGGCCTTGGCGCTGAGCGTGTCGTTGCGGGTGTTCTTCACCCCGGGCGGGTTCACCGTGTTCGGGCCGACGCTGAACGGGCTGACCAACCTGCTGTTCTGTGTCGCGCTGATGTGGATTTTGGTGAAGATCCCGTTCTGGTGCCTGCAACCCCTGCGCGGCAGCGGCGGCCGGTCGCTGCTCGGGTCACTGGTGCGCGGCGCGATCGCCTACAAGACCATGGGCCTGCTCGGCGGCCCCACCTCGCTCTTCGGCGGCAAGAGCCGCAAGCCCGGCCGGGAACCTCGTGATCGGGTTCCCGCGGATCCCCCGTCCACACGCTCGGGCCAGTACCTGCTGCCGTTGCGGGTGCGGCGCGTGGCGAAGCCGTTCCGCACACCGCGCCGAGGCTTCGACGAAAATCCCCGGCCCAGCCTGCCCGCCGACCGCACCCCGGGACCCGGCCAGACGTCGCTGTTCACCGTGCGCCGCACCGGCGACGCCGTGACCGCCAGCCCGAATCCGCGAGCGATGCCGCTCAAGGATCTGCCCAACGCGCTCCCGTCCGACCAGCTCGGGTTACCGATCACCGTGCGCCACAACCCCTCCCGGGTGCCACGCCGCACCCTGGCCGACGATCTCGCCGCCGGCTACCCCGCGCCACCACCGGTAGCGCAGCCCGGGCTATTGCTCCCGGACGGACAGGTCAACCGCCAGGCCCGGCCACCTGTGCAACTGCGCGGCGCCCTGATCGCGCCGAGCACCGGGATGCTGCCGATCCACCTGCCACCGCAGGCCCCGCAACGGCCGCGGCGCACACTCGCCGACGACCTGGCCGATCCCGCCCGCACCAACCGGGCACCACAGGCCGGGCCCGCGCTGATCTCCACGTCCGGAGAGATCACCAAGACCGCCCGCGCGCACCGCCGCCCCGTCCGGGACGCCTACACCGGCAACCGGGCACTCACCTCCGGCCAGTACCCGCTCCCCCTCGGAGTCCGCCGCCGGCCCAAGCCGACACCGCCCCCTGCCACCCCGCCGCCGAAGCGGCGCGCCGGTACGCAACTGCGCCTTCCCCTGGACCTGCCCGCCCGGCGGGCCCCGAAGAAGAAATGAGGACCGCGCCATGTCTTCTCCCGTGCGTGTGCCCGCGGACGTCGACCGCCCGGACCGGGTGCTCGGCCCCTTGACCGCCCGGCAGCTCGCGATCCTCGGCGTTGCCGGACTCGGGCTGTACGGCCTGTACTCGACGACGCGGGCGTTCGTGCCGCTGCCGGTGTTCCTCCTCGTCGCCGTCCCGATCGGGATCACCGTCACCGTGCTGGCCCTCGGACAGCGCGACGGGCTGCCCTTGGACAAGCTCGCCCTCGCCGCGATCCGCCAGCACCTGTCACCACGGCACCGGGTCGCCGCTCCCGACGGCGTCCGCGCGGCGCCCGCGTGGCTGGCCCCGCAGAGCGCCGGCGAGCCGGTGTCCCCGGCGCCGCTGGAACTGCCCGCCCGCGGTGTCGCCGACACTGGCGCGCAGGCGGGGGTCGTCGACCTCGGCGCCGACGGGCTCGCCGTCATCGCGGTCTGCAGCACCGTCAACTTCTCGCTGCGCACCCCCGGCGAGCAGGAAGCGCTCGTCGCGAGCTTCGCCCGCTACCTGCACTCTCTGACCGCTCCGGTCCAGATCCTCATCCGCGCCGAACGCCTCGACCTCGCCCCGCAGATCGCCGAACTGCGGGACCGCGCCGGTGGGCTCCCGCACCCCGCCCTGGAGGCCGCCGCCCGCGACCACGCGGACTACCTCGCCGAGCTCACCGCCCAGGCGGACCTGCTCCGCCGCCAAGTGCTGCTAGTCCTGCGCGAACCGTTACGCACCGGCCCTGCCCCCACAGCGTCCAGCGTGCTGCCGTGGCGACGCCACGGCGACGAACGGCCGACGGATGACGGGCTACGGCAGGCGGCCGAGCAACGTTTGGTGCGGCGCCTCGGCGAGGCCATCGACCTGCTCACCCCCGCCGGGATCGTGGCCACTCCGCTCGACGCCGCCGCCGCGACCGGAGTTCTCGCGGCGGCCTGCAATCCCGACACCTTCCTCCCGCCCTCGGCGGAGCTGGCCGGAGCCGACGAGGTCGTCACCTCCACCACCACCTTCACCGACCTCTACGGCTCCCCCGAGCCGTCGCGGTCCGGTCGCTCGCAGGCGTCGGGCCCGTGGCTGTCCGAGGACGACGACTGGGACTACGACGAGATCGAAAGCAGGTAACCGCATGGCACGCACCAAAGCCCACGGTTCGGCGGGAGCGTTCACCCCGGACGCGCTGTCGGTCTCCGCCCGGCACCTCGAGGTCGGCAACGAATTCGTCGCCAGTTTCGGCGTCACCGGCTACCCGCAAGAGGTCTACCCCGGGTGGCTCGCCCCCTTGCTGACCTACCCGGCACGCTTGGATGTCTCGGTTCACGTCCAGCCGGTCGACCCGGCCACGGCCGCCAACGGCCTGCGCAAGCAACGCGCCAAACTCGAATCCAGCAGGCGGCACAACGCGCGGCATGACCGGCTCGACGACCCGGGCCTCGACGCCGCCGCGGAGGATGCCGCCGACCTCTCGCGCAGCATCGCCCGCGGCGACGGGAAACTCTTCAAATTCGGGCTGTACCTCACCGTGCACGCCCCGGACGAAACCACGCTCGCCGAGGAGGTCTCGGCGCTGCGGTCGCTGTGCGCGTCCCTGTTGCTGGACGCGAAACCCGCCACCTACCGTGCCTTGCAGGGCTGGGTGAGCACCCTTCCGCTCGGGCTCGATCCGCTCGGACTGACGAGGACGTTCGACACCGCCGCGGTCAGCGCGGCGTATCCGTTCACCTCACCGGATCTGCCCCCGGCCGACCCGACCAGCTCCGCCCCGTCCGGCGTTCTCTACGGCTACAACGTCGGCAGCTCGGGGCTGGTGCATTGGGACCGGTTCGCCTGCGACAACTACAACTCCGTCGTTCTCGGCCGCAGCGGAGCGGGCAAGTCCTACTTCGTCAAACTCGAAATCCTGCGCAGCCTCTACCGTCGGCTCGGCGACACCGAGAACGGATACGCCGCGCACGGGATACAGGCGTTCGTCATCGACCCCGAGGACGAGTACGCCCGTCTGGCCTCCCATGTCGGCGGCACCTACGTTCACCTCGGCGCGGGCGGGGTCCGGCTGAACCCGTTCGACCTGCCCGTTCACGTCGGCGCGAACGGGCGCCGCACCGCACCGCAGGACGCGGTGAAACGGCGCAGTCTGTTCCTTCACACCGTCCTGGCCGTGCTCTTCGGCACGGATATCACCGCCGCCGAGCGAGCCGTGCTCGACCCCGCGATCACCGCCACCTATCACCGGGCCGGTATCACCGACGACACTCGTACCTGGACCCGCCCGGCGCCGTTGCTGCGGGACCTGCGCGACGTCCTCGCCGACTCGGGCGACCGAGGCGACACGCTGGCCGCTGACCTCGCCGCCCGGCTGCACCCGTTCGTCGACGGCAGCTTCGCCGGTCTCTTCGACGGGCCTACCACCACGACTCCGGACGGGCACCTCGTCGTGTTCTCCCTGCGCGACCTGCCCGACGAGCTCCGCGCGATCGGCACCGTGCTCGTGCTCGACACCGTCTGGCGGACCGTCTCCAATCCGGCCCACCGCCGGCCTCGGCTGGTAGCGGTCGATGAAGCAGGACTTCTCATGAAGCTCCCTGCCGCCGCGCTGTTCCTGCTGCGCCTGGCCAAAGCCGCCCGCAAACACTGGTGCGGGCTGATCACCGCCACCCAGGACGCCGCTGACCTGCTCGGCAGCGATCTGGGCAAGGCCATCGTGAGCAACGCGGCCACCCAGGTGCTGCAGCGCGCGGCGCCGCAAGCCATCGACGAGATCGCCGGGGCCTTCAGCCTCTCCGCCGGGGAAAGGCGGTTCCTGTTGTCGGCCGACCGCGGCCAGGGCTTGTTGTCGTCGGGCACGCAGCGGGTGGCGTTCCAGTCGCTGGCCTCGCCCACGGAGAACTTCCTCGTCAGCACAGACCCTGCCGAACTGGCCCGGTTCGCTGAACAGGACCCCGATGCCACCGACAGCGGCCTCGCCGAAGCCTACATCGATCTCGGCCCCTCTGACGGGTTCGACGACGTGGGCCAGGCCGATGCCGGCCCCGCGTAGTTCCGGCCGTACCGCGCCCGACTTTCCCTTGTCTCACACGAGTTTCCCGGACAGGAGTTCCGTCATGCCCATGCACACCGCGGCATCCCCGCAGGCACAGTCCTGGGTGAGTGACTATCTGCGCGACCCCGGCGGAACCACCGGTCAACTGCTCGCCGCCGCAGGCGACTGGGCCCTGGCTTGGGGACCGGTCGTCATCCCACTCCTGATCCTCGTCGTGGCGGCCGTCGCCGGGGCGCGGCGCTGGTGGCGCATGCGCTGCCACAGCGCCCTGTTGACCGACGCTCGCCGGATCACAGTGCTCGCCCCGCCCTCCGTCGATCCCGCCGGCGGGGCCGCGGTCTGGTCCAACCTCGTCGGCCTCTTACGTCCGGCGTGGCGGCGGCTCTGGACCGGGCAACCGCATCTGGCGATGGAGTACGTGTTCGGCGAACACGGGGTCACCGTGCAGTTCTGGGTCCCCGGCGTCGTCCCGCCGTCGCTGGTGGAACGCGCGATCGAGGCCGCCTGGCCCGGCTCCCACACCCGCACCACACCCGCCACCTCACCCTTTCCGACCGTGGCGGCCGGGCGCCGTCGGATCACCGTCGGCGGACAGCTGCGCCTCGCCCGCTCCGAGGCCCTCCCGATCCGCGCCAGCTTTGAGGCAGACCCGATCCGCGGCCTGCTCGGGGCGCCGGTCGGGCTCGGCCGGGACGAGCGGGCCTGCGTGCAGATCCTCGCCCGCCCGGTCACCGGCCGCCGCGTCGCCCAAGCCCGCCGCGCTGCCCGTCGAGTGCACCACGGCTCCTCCGGGCGTCTCGGGGGCCGGACCCTCGACGCCATCACACCAGGGGCCAGCGCCAGCCGCGCTCGCCGGACCCCGGACTCGCGGCGCATCAGCCAGGACCCGCAGCTGTCACTCGAATATTCGGCACAGAACAAGGCGATCGTCGGGAAACAGAGAGGCTCCCAGTACGAGACAGTGATCCGGTACGCCGTGGCCACCGACCTTTCAGCCGAGGCCGACGGCGATCTGGTGCGCCAGGTCCGCGACACCGCACGCGGGCGGGCACACGCGCTGGCCGCCGCGTTCGCCGCCTACACCGACCACAACCACTACACCCGCACCCGCCTCCACCAGCCCTCCCGCGCGCTCGCCGAGCGGCGCCTCGGCCGCGGTGACCTGCTCTCGGTCCCGGAACTCGCGGCGCTCGCGCACCTGCCCACCGACGCCGAGATCCCCGGCGTCGAACGCGCCGGAGCCAAAGCCGTCGCCCCGCCCCCCGGCATCCCCACCCCGGGCCCGGGGGTGATGCCGCTGGGTCAGTCCGACACCGGCCACGCCCGCCCGGTCGGCCTGCGGCTCGCCGACGCCCGCTACCACCTGCACCTGGTCGGGCCGACCGGCTCCGGCAAATCCACCCTGCTCGGCCAAATCATCCTCGACGACATCGACAACCAACGCGGCGTCGTCCTCATCGACCCGAAAGGCGACCTGGTCACCGACGTCCTCAATCGTCTCCCCCGTAGCGCGGCCGAGCGGGTCGTGCTGTTCGACGCCGACTCACGACACCGCCCACCCATCCTCAACCCACTGGAAGGCGGGGAAACCGACCGCGAGGTCGACAACCTCGTCTCCGTCTTCCGCCGCGTGTACTCGGCGTTCTGGGGACCGCGCACCGACGACCTCATGCGCGCCGCCTGCCTCACCCTGCGCGCCCAAGAAGCCGTGCCAACCCTCGCCGACCTCCCGAAACTCCTGACCAGCGAAGCATTCCGCTCCCGCATCACCACCGGCCTCACCGACCCCGTGCTGCGCGGATTCTGGGAGTGGTACGACGAACTCACCGACTCCAGCCGGTCCCAGGTGATCTCACCGCTGATGAACAAACTCCGCGCGTTCTTGCTGCGCCCCTTCGTGAAAGAAGCCATCGCCGGAGGACGCTCCACAGTGGACATGTCCCACGTGCTCGACGAGGGCGGGATCTGCCTCGTGCGCATCCCCAAAGGCTCCCTCGGGGAAGAGACCACACGGCTGGTCGGCTCGCTGGTCGTGGCCCGCACCTGGCAGGCCACCACCGCCCGCGCCCGCGTCCCGCAACGCCTGCGCCCCGACGCGCACACCGTCATCGACGAGGCCCATAACTTCCTCAATCTCCCCTATCCCCTGGAAGACATGCTCGCCGAGTCCCGCGCGTTCCGGAACGGATTCATCCTGGCCCACCAGCACCTCGGCCAACTGTCGCGAGAACTCAAGGAGGGCCTCTCCACCAACGCGCGCAACAAAATCATCTACTCCGCCTCACCCGAAGACGCCCGCGAACTCGCCCGCCACACCACACCCCGACTGTCGGAACACGACCTGTCCCACCTCGGCGTCTACCACGCCGCGGCACGCCTGGTCGTGCACGGCGAGGAAACCGAACCCTTCACCATGACCACCGCACCGCTGCCCGCCCCGATCCCCGGGCGGGCCCGCGAAGTCCGAGCCACGCTCCGCGCTCAGCGCCGCGTGCACAACAACGCCAGTAGCACGGCACCCCGCCCCGGAAACCCAGCGGCCACCACCGCGACGCAGGCCGGACACCGCGTTCCACCGCCCCGAACCGACCCACGCCGTACCCGGCCCTAGACACGCGCCTTCCTTTGCACCAAAAGAAAACAACCACACTCCCCAGCTCTCGGCCGAGGGCCTGCGCCGATCTACCCACAGCACTTGTCCACAGCCTGTTGACAACCACAGGAGCGCCCGTTGATCACGACCACCACCCGTCAGAAGACCCTGCGAGGTCATCTGCCCGGCCGTCACACCGCCCGCGTCGCCAGTTCGGTCGAGCACCAGGCCATGCTCGCCTCCCGCCTCACCACCCGCGACAAATGGCTCCTGGCGCTGCTCCATGAACACCGGGTCCTGACCAGCTTCCAGATCCAGGACGCCGCGTTCCCCTCCGACCGCTCCACCCGCCAGCGGCTGCTCGATCTCCACCACTGGCGGGCGGTGTCGCGGTTCCAGCCGTTCCAGCAACTCGGTTCCGCCCCCATGCACTACGTCCTCGGCCCTGCCGGGGCCGCCGTGCTCGCCGCCGAGCACGGCCTTGAGGTCAAGGAACTCGGCTACCGCCACGACCGCGCCATGGGCATCGCCCACAACCAGCGCCTCGCCCACACCGTCGGCGTGAACGACTTCTTCACCTCTCTCATCGCCCGCACCCACCACAGCCAGGCAAGCGAGGCGCTGACGGCGTGGTGGTCGGAATCCCGCTGCGCACGCCACTTCGGCGACCTCGTCATCCCCGACGGCTACGGCCGCTGGCGCGGCAGCCGTCGGGAGGTGGAGTGGTTCCTCGAGTTCGACACCGGCACCGAATCCCTGACCAAGGTCGGCCGGAAACTCGCCGGATACGCGCGACTCGCAGAGTCCACCGGCATCGCCACCCCGGTACTGGTGTGGCTGCCCACCACCCGCCGCGAAGCCGGAGCCCGCATCGCCCTGGCCCGCGTCCACGCCGGACTCGACGACCCGAATTCGGTACCCGTGGCCACCGCAGCGGCCGACCTGCTCGCCCCGGCCGCGCCACATCCGAGCCCGGCCGAGGCGATCTGGCTGCCGCTGACCTCAGCTCGTCCCGGCCGCGCCAGCCCCCGCTACAACCTCGCCGACCTCGCCGACGCCTGGCCCGGCCTGCCACCGCCAACCGGCGCCGAGGACAGCGAAGACGAAGCCGGTGACGCCGCAGGGGCCTCGCCGTACCGGCTGCCACCACCAAGTCCGATCCCGCCGAACGCCACTCCGAACCGAGTCGCTCGCGGCAGCCGCTAGCTCTCCGGCGTCCGCATCCGCCGCATGGGCCCTCTGACCGTCCGGGGATCCATCACCGCCAGAAGGAGCGCTCAGCCATGGGAAGCAACCTCGGGGCCGGGATCGCCACCATGGTCCTCGCCATTCCGCTGCTCATCGGCGCCGGTGTCGCCGGCATCGGCAGCGCCCTGTTCGGCAGCAGTGGTGCGGCGAGTTCGCTGATCTGCACGCCCGACGGGACACCGACCGGCGCGGTGCCCGGCCTGACCGCCGAACAGGTGACCAACGCCGCCACCATCGTCGCCGTCGGCAAACAGATGGGCGTGCCCGAACCGGGCTGGGTGGTCGCGATCGCCGCCGCACTACAGGAATCCAAGCTCCGCAACCTGCACTACGGCGACCGCGACTCCCTCGGACTCTTCCAGCAACGCCCCTCGATGGGCTGGGGCACAGCGCAGCAGATCACCACACCCACCTACGCCGCGACCAAGTTCTTCGAACGCCTAACCGCCACACCGAGCTGGCAGACCATGAGCGTCAACGACGCCGCACAAAACGTGCAGGGCTCCGGCTTCCCTCACGCTTATGCCCAGCACGAGGACAGGGCACGCGCGATCGTCGCGACTGTCGGTTCCGGGAATTCGCAGGCAATTCCGGGAAATTATGCGCAATTCGTGAGCACTTGCCCGCAGATCGGGGCCGGAGACTGCAACAACATTCAGGCGGCCGGTTCGGCGGCGATGGTGGCGATCAACTACGCGTGCGGGCAGCGTGGGCTGCCGTACGTGTGGGGTGGCAACGGAGCCGGCGATGGCGGATTCGACTGCTCCGGCCTCACCAAGGCCGCTTATGCCGCAGCCGGAATCACCTTGCCTCGCACCGCACAAACCCAGTACGAGGCCACCGCCCGACTCATCGAACGGCAGCTACTGCCCGGAGACCTGGTCTTCTACGGCACACCCGGCAACATCCACCACGTCGGCCTCTACGTCGGCGGTGGACAAATGATCGACGCGGCCACGTTTGACGTCCCCGTCGGCTACCGCCCGATCCGCCATCCCGGAGACGACTTCGCCGGAGGCGGCCGCATCACCACATGACCTTCAATGAAGGGCATACACCTGCTCCTACTCGACCACCTGTTGCGCAACGGTCAGGTCCTCGGAGATGCAGCATTGCACGAGTAGTTACACTCAGCGAGTGAATGATGAGCTGCTGACAGAGGAGGATCTCTTCAGAGATCTCATCGAAGGGGTCCAGGCGTTTCATGCCTGGTTTTCCAGGTTCCCAGAACCCAAGCCCAGAAGCGAGTTGGATCCCAAGCGATCCAGCACGCATGGGGTTGCACTCGCCTCGCCGGTTTACGGCGCCTTCTACATGGCTGCCGATCATCTCAACGCCTTTCGGCTGCTCAACCAGGGTGTACGCAACTCGGAGCGCCCGCATGCCGCCGGGTTCACCTTGCTGCGCTCGGCTAACGAGAACCTTTGGCGCATCATCTGGTTGCTGGCACCCAACGATCACGACCAGCGCATGCGCAACCTCGCGCGAGTCTGTGAGGACGAGGCTGATCAGCAGCGCAAGCGGTTAACGACCCGGCGCAACTACATTGCCGAGCGCCGGTACCCCTTCCTGGTAGGAGTGGACCAGGATAGCGAGATGCGCGACGAGCGGCTGCGTGAGGTAGACGCCGCCGTGCAGCAGTACAAGGACTACTGCGACCGCATCAAGGACGAGCTACGAATCCCCACTGGCAAGCTTCCGCCCAACCTCACGATCCGTGAAATCATCAGTGCGGTGGACCGTTCCCGATTCGGTGGACTCGGGGTGAGGGTCGCCCGGTCCTTCGGGAGACACGAGTATGGGTTCGACACGCCGCCGATTTACTGAGGAGTACAA
>NZ_JBHRWK010000061.1:0-37114 GCF_042647925.1 Amycolatopsis speibonae | reverse complement strand
GCGCGAACACTGCTCAGCCGGCCACGGTTCGACCATCGTGGTGTCGCCGTCGCCGAGAACCGGGACGAACTCATTGCAGCCTTGGGCAACCTCACGCCGACCACCGTCGACGGCGGTAAGACCGCGTTCGTGTTCTCCGGACAGGGCAGTCAGCGCATCGGCATGGGCCGCGAACTCCACGGCACCTATCCCCTCTTCCGCGAAACGTTCGACGCCCTCTGCGAGCACTTCGAATTCCCCTTGCGGGACATCGTGTTCGGCGACACCGAACTCGCCCTGCTCGATGACACCCTCTACACCCAGACGGCGTTGTTCGCCGTCGAAACCGCGCTCTTCCGGCTCCTGGAATCCTTCGGGCTCCGGCCCGACTTCGTCGCCGGGCACTCCGTCGGCGAGATCACCGCGGCCCACGTCGCCGGGGCATTGTCCTTGGAGGACGCCTGCGCTCTCGTGGCCGCACGCGGCGCGCTCATGCAAGACCTTCCTGAAGGCGGGGCGATGGTCGCCATCGCCGTGGCGGAGGAGGAGATCACGGCGGCGCTCGACGGCCGGGCAAACCTCGCCGCGGTCAACGGCCCGACCTCGGTCGTGATCTCCGGTGAGGAGCACGCTGTCCTCGCCATCGCCGCCGAGTTCGCCGGACGCGGCCATCGGACCCGGCGATTGCGGGTGAGCCACGCCTTCCACTCGCCCCTGATGGATCCCATGCTCGACGAGTTCACCGCCGCGCTGAAAGACATCCGGTTCGAGGAAACGGAAATCCCGCTGGTGTCCACGGTGACCGGAGAAGTCCTGACCGAGCACAGCGCCGAGTACTGGGCCGGGCAGATTCGGCGACCGGTGCGATTCCACGACGCTGTCCTGGCGTTGCGCGAGCTCGGGGTCACGACCGTCCTGGAGATCGGCCCCGACGCCGCCCTCAGCACCATGGTCGACGGGGCCGTGCCGGTGCTGCGCCGCGACCGGACCGAGAAGCGTGCGGTGCTGGAGGCCTTGGCCGCCACCGGCCTCCCCGTGCGCTGGGACCGCACGTTCGACGGCCCCGCCGAGCTCGCCGACCTGCCCACGTATGCCTTCCAGCACGAACGCTACTGGCCGGCGGCCGCGGCCCCTACGGCCGCGGGGTCGACAGGACTGGGGCATCCGCTGCTGGACGCGATGCTGGACCTGCCCGGCACCGAGGAGCTGGTGTTCACCGGTTTCCTGTCGAGGGACAGGCAACCGTGGCTGGCCGACCATGTCCTGCGGGGCCTGGTGGTCGTTCCGGGCACCGCGTTGCTGGAGCTGGTGATGCGGGCGGCGGAGAGCGCGGGCTGCCCGCGCGTCGAAGAACTGACCAACGAGGCTCCGTTGCTGTTGCCGGACGGCGGTGTCCAGGTACAGGTCACCGTCGGCCGCGCCGACGAGAGCGGCAAGCGGGCGGTAGCCGTGCATTCGCGTCCGGAAGCCGGGCCGGGGGGCTGGACCCGACACGTCGAGGCAACGCTCACCGCGGACGTGACGCCACCGTCCTTCGAGCTCTCCGAATGGCCGCCGGACGGGGCGGTTTCCCTTGACGTCAGCGAGTTCTACGACGACCTGCGCGACCGGGGATACGGTTACGGACCCTCGTTCCAGTGCCTGCGGGCAGCGTGGCGGCGAGGAGGTGAACTCTTCGTCGAGGTCGCGCTGCCCGGTGAGCAGGCGGATCGGTTCGCGGTGCATCCGGCTCTGCTGGACGCCGTCCTGCAGGCCATCACCCTCGGCGGCTTCGAAGACGAGGAAGAAGGCCGGCTGCGGGTCCCGTTCGCCTGGCGGGGAATCCAGGAATGGTCCGACGGCGCGACCCGGCTGCGCGCCCGGCTGGCGGCGGACGGAAACGGCGGGGTGACCGTCGGACTCGCCGATGACACCGGCGCGCCGGTCGCGGAGATCGAGTCCCTGCTTTCCCGGCCGGTGACCGGCGCGCGGTGGGGGACGGGCGGCGGGCTGTTCGAAGTCGAGTGGGTGCGGGCGGAGCACGGTCGCGGAGATCCCGGGTTCGTCGTCTGCGAAGCCGGTGGGGGAGACGTGCGCGAAGTGGTCTCCCGGGTGCTCGCGTTCTTGCGGACCACCGAAGCGCGCAAGCTCCTGGTGGTGACCCGGGAACAGGTCGGGCCGGACCGCGGTGACCCGGTGGGACACGCCGTGTGGGGGCTGGTGCGGGCCGCTCAGGCGGAGGAGCCGGGACGGATCGTCCTGGCGGATCTGGACGCGGGCGCCTCGCCCGGACTCGTGCCCCGGCACGAGCCGGAAGTCGTGATCCGCGGTGACGCCGTCTTCGTGCCGAAGCTTCGACCGGTGACCGGAAAGCAGACGGTCCTGGAACCGGACGGCACGGTTCTGATCACCGGCGGCACCGGCGCGCTCGGCCGGGCCGTCGCCCGGCATCTGAGCGAAGTGCACGGGGTCCGGCATCTGCTGCTGGTCAGCAGGTCGGGCGGGACGACCGACCTTCCCGGCGCGCGTGTGGTGGCCTGCGACGTCGCGGACCGGGACCTGCTGGCCGCCGTCCTCGACGACATCCCCGCCGGACATCCGCTGACCGGGGTGGTGCACGCCGCCGGCGTACTCGACGACGGCGTGCTCGGATCGCTGGACCGGGAACGACTGGGAACCGTGTTCGCGCCCAAGGTCGACGGGGCGCTCAACCTGCACGAGCTCACCCGTGACCTGTCCCTGTTCGTCCTGTTCTCCTCGATCGCCGGGACCCTGGGCAACGCCGGGCAGGGCGGTTACGCCGCGGCCAACGGCTTCCTCGACGGTCTCGCCCGGCAACGGCATGCCGAAGGGCTCCCGGCGACGTCGCTGGCGTGGGGACCGTGGGACATCGGCATGGCCGCGGACCGGGCGCCCAGTGGCGGAGTGAAGCCGTTGGCGACCGCCGAAGCGCTGGCCTTGTTCGATCTCGCGATCGGAGCGGGCCCTCCGGTGCTGATCCCGGCCCGGCTGGAGCAGGAAGCGCCGCCGAAACCCCGCAGGACGAAGTCGCGCCTCGTACTGGACGGCGATCCGCGCCGGACAGTGCTCGAACTCGTGCTCGCCGAGGCGGTCTCCGTCGTGCGTTCCGGAAAGGACTCCTTGAAAGCGGACCAGGCGTTCCGAGAGGTCGGATTCGATTCGCTCACCGCCGTCGAACTGCGCAATCGCCTCGTGAGGGTCTTCGGCGCGGAACTGCCCGCCACGGTCGTCTTCGACCATCCGACACCGCAGGCACTCGCGCTTCGCGTGCACGCGGAGCTGTTCCCCGACGCGGTGACCGCCGGGATTCCCGAGAGCAGAACGCCCGACTTCGACTCGATGGACGCGGCCGAACTCGTGCGGCAGGCGATGAGTCCCGAGGCTGGAGTGGCCCGTGACGACCTCTGAGGAACAGCTCGTCGAAGCGCTTCGCTCGACGCTCAAGGAGAACGAGCGGTTGCGAAGGCAGGGCGCGGGCTCCGCCGATCCCATCGCCGTCGTGGCCATGGCCTGCCGGTTCCCCGGGGGTGTGCGGACGCCGGAGGAACTGTGGGCGCTCCTCGACGGCGGTGTGGACGCGATCGCGGGGTTCCCGGACGACCGCGGCTGGGAGCTGGACACCCTGTTCGACGCCGACCCGGACGCGTCCGGCAAGTCGTATGCCCGCGAAGGCGGATTCCTCTACGACATGGCCATGTTCGACCCCGGGGTCTTCGGGATCAGCCCGCGTGAGGCACTCGCGATGGATCCACAGCAACGGCTGCTGCTCGAGACCTCGTGGGAGGCGTTCGAACGGGCGGGCATCGACCCCGGTTCGGTGCGCGGCGGGAAGATCGGGGTCTTCGGCGGCATCATCAACCACGACCACGGGACGCGGTTGCGTCCGGTGCCCGAAGAAGTCGAGGGCTACGTCGGGACAGGCAGTTCGGGCAGTGCCGCGATCGGGCGGGTGGCTTACACGTTCGGGCTGGAGGGCCCGGCGATCACCGTCGACACGGCGTGTTCGTCTTCGCTGGTGGCGATGCATCTCGCCGTGCAGTCGCTGCGCCGCGGGGAATGCGCGATGGCGCTGGCGGGCGGGGTGACCGTGATGTCGACGCCGGACACGTTCGTGGAATTCTCCCGGCAGCGCGCGCTCGCCCCCGACAGCCGATGCAAGTCCTTCGACGACGCCGCCGACGGCACCGTGTGGTCGGAGGGTGCGGGCATGGTGCTGCTGGAGCGGCTTTCGGTCGCCGAGGAGCGCGGACATCCGGTGCTGGCGGTCGTCCGCGGTTCCGCGGTGAACTCCGACGGCGCGTCCAACGGCCTGACCGCGCCGAACGGACCTTCCCAGCAGCGGGTGATCCGGGCCGCCCTCGCCGACGCCGGTCTGTCCACTGTGGACGTGGACGCGGTGGAAGCGCACGGCACGGGCACCCGGCTGGGCGATCCGATCGAGGCGCAAGCCCTGCTGGCGACCTACGGCCAGGACCGCGAACACCCGGTGCGGCTGGGCTCGGTGAAGTCGAACATCGGCCACACCCAGGGCGCGGCAGGGGTCGCCGGGGTGATCAAGATGGTCCTGGCCATGGGCCACGGCCTGCTCCCCAAGACGTTGCACGTCGACACGCCCACGTCGCGGGTGAACTGGTCGTCTGGTGCGGTGGAGATCCTCACCGAGGCGTGCCCGTGGCCCGAACTCGATCGTCCGCGTCGCGCCGCGCTTTCGGCTTTCGGCGCCAGCGGGACCAACGCCCACCTGATCCTGGAATCGGTTCCGCGGACCCACGCCGAGAGCGGCGGTCAAGCCGGACCGTGGCCGGTGCTGGTGTCGGGCGCCACCGCGGAGGCGGCGCGGGCACAGGCCGAGCGGGTCGCCGAATTCGTGCGCACGCGTCCTGACATCGAGGTAGGCGATGTGGCGTGGTCGCTGCTGTCGTCGAGGGCGGCGTTGGCGCACCGGGCCGTCGTGGTGACGGACGAGCGCGAAGATCTGGTGGCGAAGCTGGCAGGAGCGGGGCCGGGGAGCGCGGACGTCACCGGGCGGCTCGTGTTCGTCTTCCCCGGCCAGGGAACGCAGTGGGCGGGGATGGGACGCGAGCTGGGGAAGTCGTGCGCGGTGTTCCGCGACTCGATGCTCGCGTGCGCCGAGGTCCTGGAAGGTCTGGTCGGCTGGAAGCTGTGGGACGCGCTCGACGACGAGGCGGCACTCGCGCGGGTGGACGTCGTGCAGCCGGTGTCGTTCGCGATGATGGTGTCGCTGGCCGCGGTCTGGCGTTCGCTGGGTGTCGAGCCGGACGCGGTCGCCGGCCACAGCCAAGGCGAGATCGCGGCGGCGTACGTCGCCGGGGTGCTGTCGCTGGAGGACGCCGTCCGCGTGGTGGTGCTGCGGTCCGCGGTCATCGCCCGGGAACTGTCGGGGCGTGGTGCGATGCTGTCGGTCGTCGCCCCGGAAGACCAGGTGCGGGCGCTCCTGCCCGGCTTCCGAGACCGGCTCTGGGTGGCCGCGGTGAACGGTCCGGCGTCGGTCACCGTCTCGGGGGACGCGGACGCGATCGAGGAGTTCGGCCGCCTGCTGTCGGCCCGGCGCCTGTTGCGCTGGGCGCTGCCCGGCGTGGATTTCGCGGGCCACTCCGGCCAGGTCGAGGCCGTGCGGGAGAAGCTGCTGGAGACCTTGGCCGACGTCCGCCCGGCGCCGGGCACGGTGCCCGTCTATTCCACTGTGGACGATCGCTGGCTCGGCGGCACGGAGATGGACGCCGGGTACTGGTACCGGAATCTGCGACAGCCGGTGGGTTTCGAGTCCGCCATGCGCGGGCTGGCCGCCGAGGGACACCGCGCGTTCCTGGAAGTGAGCGCGCATCCGGTGCTGACCACGAGCATCGCCGACGTCGTCGAAGAGCCCGCGGTGGTGACCGGGACACTGCGCCGCGACGAGGGCGGCTGGGGAAGGTTCCTGGCCTCGGCGGGGGAACTCCACCGGCGCGGTGTGCCTGTCGACTGGAAACCCGCGTTCGACGGACCGTACCGGCGGGTGGACCTGCCGACGTATCCGTTCCAGCGTGAGCGGTTCTGGCTGGACGCGCGCACCGGAGCCGGGGACGTGACGGCGGCGGGCCTGGCCGCCGCGGACCATCCTCTGCTCGGCGCGGTCGTCCGGCTCCCCGAAGACGACGGAGTGGCGCTGACAGCGCGGCTTTCGCTCGCCACGCATCCGTGGCTCGTGGACCACGTCGTGTTCGACACGACCGTCGTCCCCGGGGTCGCGCTGGTGGAGCTGGCGATCCGGGCGGGTGACGAGGTCGGCCACCCGGTGGTCGACGAGCTGGTGATCGAGGCGCCGCTGGTGCTGCGGGACCGGGAAGCCCGCCAGCTCCGGGTCCGGGTGCGGCCGCCCGACGCCCACGGACGCCGCGCGCTGGCCATCCACTCCCGCCCCGACGAGGCCGGGCCGGACGCCGAGTGGACCCGCCACGCGAGCGGGTCCCTGGCCGCGTCCGGTGCGCCCTCCGGCTTCGAGTTCGCCGAATGGCCACCGGCCGGGGCGGCACCTGTGGACATCGAGAACACCTACGCGGGATTCGCCGCCGCAGGACTGGCGTACGGACCGGGTTTCCAACGGTTGCGCGCGGTGTGGCGCCGGGGCGAGGAGATCTTCGGCGAGGTCGCCCTGACCGAGGAACAGAGCCTCGAAGCCGGTCGGTTCGGGCTGCATCCGGCGCTGCTCGAATGCGCGTTGCACGCGAGCACCTTCACCGGTCAGGAGGTCGCGACGCCCGACGGCGACGTCCGGCTCCCGTTCTCGTGGACCGGGGTTTCGCTCCACGCTTCGGGCGCGACGCTGGTGCGCGTCCGCGCCGTCGCCAGGGGAGAGGGCGAGGTTTCGCTGCGGCTGGCCGACGAAACGGGCGCCCCGGTCGCCACCGTCGAATCGCTGGTGTTCCGGCCGGTGTCCCTCGCGGGGCTGCGGACCACGACCGGCGGTTCGTTGTTCGGGGTGGAGTGGGTGCCTGCCGAGGTCGGGGCGGCGCCCGATGTGGATGTCGTGGTGTGCGAGGCCGGTGCTGGTGATGTACGTGAAGTGGTGGCCGGTGTTCTCGCGCGGGTGCAGGAGTTCGTGCGGGAGGAGACCTCGTCACGTCTGGTGGTACTGACCCGTGGTGTGTCCACGCCGGTGGGGGCGGCGGTGTGGGGCCTAGTGCGCTCCGCACAAGCCGAAGAGCCCGGCCGGATCATGCTCGCAGACCTCGACGACGACCCGAGATCCCGTGCCCTGATAGCGCAGGCCGCGGCCGGTGACGAACCACAAGTCGCGATCCACGCCGGTCAAGTCCGGGTCCCCCGGCTCGCCCGAGTCGAACCCGCTGGTGAGCCGCTGGTGCTGGACCCGGACGGGACGATCCTGATCACCGGCGGCACCGGCACCCTCGGCCGGATCATCGCCCACCACCTGGTCGACACGTACGGCGTCCGGCATCTGCTGCTGCTCAGCCGCACCGGCGGCACCACCGACATACCCGAAGCACACGTCGTGGCCTGCGACGTCGCCGACCGCGACGCCCTCGCCACCGTGTTGGACGACATCCCACCCGAACACCCCCTGACCGGCGTCATCCACGCCGCCGGAGTCCTCGACGACGGAGTCCTCGCCACCCTCACCCCACACCGCCTCGACACCGTCTTCACCCCCAAAATCAACGGCGCCCTCAACCTCCACGACCTCACCCGACACCACAACCTCAGCCTGTTCGTCCTCTTCTCTTCGGTAGCCGGTGCGCTGGGCAGTGCCGCGCAGGGCAACTACGCGGCCGCCAACGGATTCCTGGACGGGCTCGCGCACCAGCGTCACGCCGAAGGGCTTCCCGCGACCTCTCTCGCCTGGGGTCTGTGGGAACCGACAGGCCTGACCGCGCGACTCTCCGACACCGACCGTCGCCGATTGGCGAACACCGGCATGCGGCCACTGTCCGCGGTGGACGGTATGGCGTTGTTCGACAGCGCGATGGCCACGGGACTGCCGTCGCTCGTCCCGGCGCGGTTCGACCTCGCCGCGGTCGGGGCCGGTGAAGTACCGCCGCTTTTCCGTTCCCTGGTGCGGCGACGGCGCGCGGTCCGGACCGGATCCCCGGATTCACTCGCCCGGCTTCCCGAAGAGGGTCGCCGTCAAGCGGTGCTCGATCTGGTGCGCCGGGAAGTCGCCGCCGTACTCGCGCACGCCACGAAGGACGCCGTCGACGAGGTCAGGGCGTTCAAGGAAATGGGCCTCGATTCGCTGACCGGTGTCGAGTTGCGCAACCGCCTCGCCGCCGCGACCGGGCTGCGGCTGCCCGCGACCCTGGTCTTCGACTACCCGACTCCCGGCGGGCTGGCCGGTCACCTCTGCGAGCGGCTGTCGGGAGGGGAACGCGGGCGCACCACGTCCCGCGTCACCGCCGTCGCGGACGAGCCGATCGCGATCGTGTCCATGGCGTGCCGGTTGCCGGGTGGCGTGGTGTCGCCCGAGGGGCTGTGGGACCTCGTGGCGGGCGGAGTCGACGCCGTGACGGACTTCCCGGCCGATCGCGGCTGGGACTTGGGCGCGTTGTACGACCCCGATCCGGACGCCGCCGGGAAGTCGTATGTCCGGCAGGGCGCGTTCGTCGACGACGTGGCCGGTTTCGACGCGCGGTTCTTCGCGGTGAGCCCGCGCGAGGCGCTGGCGATGGATCCGCAGCAGAGGCTGTTGCTGGAGACGTCCTGGGAGGTCTTCGAGCACGCGGGCATCGATCCCACGTCGGTGCGGGGCAGCGACACCGGGGTCTTCACCGGCGTGACGAACCACGACTACGACCACTACCGCAACCCCGGGGCCGGTGACTTGGACGCCTACCGGATCACCGGCGTGTCCGGCAGCGTCGTTTCGGGCCGGGTCGCGTACACCTTCGGCCTGGAGGGGCCGGCGATCTCGATCGACACGGCGTGCTCGTCCTCGCTGGTGGCGATGCATCTCGCGGTGCAGTCGCTACGCCGGGGCGAGTGCTCGATGGCCCTCGCGGGCGGGGTGACGGTGATGGCGACGCCTCGCGGTTTCGTGGAGTTCTCGCGACAGCGCGGACTGGCTCCCGACGGCCGGTGTAAGTCGTTCGCGGCCGCCGCCGACGGGACGGCGTGGTCGGAAGGCGCCGGTGTGGTGCTGCTGGAACGGCTTTCGGATGCCACCCGGCTGGGGCACCGTGTGCTGGCTGTCGTCCGCGGCTCGGCGATGAACTCCGACGGTGCCTCGAACGGCTTGACGGCCCCGAACGGTCCGGCACAGCAACGGGTGATCCTGTCCGCGCTGGCCGACGCCGGTCTGTCCACTTCGGACATCGACGCCGTGGAAGCACACGGAACGGGCACACGCCTCGGCGATCCGATCGAGGCGCAGGCGGTATTGGCGACCTACGGCCAGAACCGGGATCGCCCGGTGTGGCTCGGTTCGCTGAAGTCGAATCTCGGCCATGCCCAAGGCGCCGCGGGGATCGCCGGGGTGATCAAGATGGTGCTCGCGATGCGGCACGGGGTGCTCCCGAAAACCCTGCACGTCGACGCGCCCACCCCGGAGGTCGACTGGTCGTCCGGGTCCGTGGAGTTGCTCACCGAACCTCGTGAGTGGCCGGAACCGCGCCGTGCGGGGGTTTCGTCCTTCGGTGTTTCCGGCACCAACGCGCATTTGATCCTCGAGTCCGTCGCGGAGACCGGCGAACCCGAAGCCGAGACCGGTGACCATCGCGGGCCTTGGCCGGTGGTGCTGTCCGGGGCGACGGTGGAGGCGGTGCGGGCGCAAGCGCGGACGATGGCGGAGTTCGTGTCGGCGAACCACGACGTCGCCGTGGAAGATCTGGCGAAGTCGCTGGTGTCCTCACGGGCGATGCTGGCACAGCGTGCCGTGGTGGTGGCCGACGACCGCGACGAGCTCTTGGCCGAGCTCGCGACCTTGAGCCGGGACGCGGTCGAGGTGGCCCCGGCCGAGGGCAAGCTGGCCTTCGTGTTCAGCGGGCAGGGCAGCCAGCGGGCCGGGATGGGCCGCGAGCTGTACGAGAAGTTCCCGGTCTTCCGCGAAGCCTTCGACGAGATCTGCGGGCACTTCGCTTTCCCTTTGAAGGAAACGGTCTTCGAGTCCGATCAACTGGACGGGACGCGGTACGCGCAGGCCGGGTTGTTCGCGGTCGAGACCGCGCTGGCCCGGCTGCTGGAGTCCTTCGGGGTGCGGCCCGACCTGGTGGCCGGGCATTCCCTCGGCGAGGTGACCGCGGTCCACGTGGCGGGCGCGTTGTCCCTGCGCGACGCGTGCGCGCTGGTCGAGGCGCGCGGCAGGTTGATGGGCGACCTGCCGCCGGGCGGGGCGATGGCCGCGGTGGCGGCCTCCGAACGGGAAGTCGCCGCGGTGGTGGAGGAATGCGCCGGCCGGATCGCCCTCGCGGCGGTGAACGCGCCGCGGGCGGTCGTGGTGTCCGGCGACGAGGACGCCGTCTCCTGGGTGACGGACCGGTGCGGCGAGTACGGATGGCGGACCCGGCGGCTGCGCGTCAGCCACGCGTTCCACTCGCCCTGCGTGGACGAAGCGGCCGCAGGGCTGGAGGACGTGGTCCGCGGGCTCAGCTTCACCGAACCCCGGCTCCCGGTGGTCTCGAACGTGACCGGCGACGTCGTCGGCGCCGACGTGCTGGGCGAACCCGGCTACTGGAGCACCCACCTGCGCTCGACCGTCCGGTTCGCCGAGGGTGTGGCCCGGCTGCGCGCCGCCGGCGTCGGCAAGGTGCTCGAAGTCGGGCCCGGCCGGGCGCTGACCGGCATGGTCCGTGACTGCTGGGAAGGTGAGCGCGACACGCTGGTCGTGGCGGGGCTGCGGGAACGTCGGGAGGCGGCCGGATTCCTTTCCGGGCTGGGCGAGTTGTCCGCGGGCGGGGTGCCGGTGGACTGGCCGTCCGTGCTCGGCGGCGCCGGACGGCTTGTCGGGCTGCCGACGTATCCGTTCCAGCGGCGGCGTTTCTGGCTCGAACCCGCGAACCCGGAGTACACGCCGCCCCCTGCTGTGCCCGTCGTCGACGAGGTGACCATGGCCGAGCGGCTCGGGGAGCTGCCGCGCGCCGAACAGGAACGCGAACTGCTGGACCTCGTCCGCGAGCAGGCCGCGAACGTGCTCGGCTACGAGAGAGGCGCCAGTACCGGCTCGCGGGAGGCGTTCCAGGAACTGGGCTTCGACTCGGTGACCGCGGTCGAACTGCGCAACCGGATCGTCTTCGCCACCGGCCTGCGCCTCCCGGCCACCATCCTCTTCGACCACCCGACAGCCGCCGCCGTCGCCCGGGTGCTGTGGACCGAAATGTTCTCCGGGGCCCCCAGCGGATCCCTTGCGCTGCTTCATGATCTGGACCGGCTCGAAGCCGTCCCGGCCGACACGCTCGACGACGGGTACCGCGCCGCCGTACTCGCGCGGTTCCAGCGGATCACCGAGGGCTGGGCCCCGAGACCGGAGGCGGACACCGGGACCGCGGACCGGCTCCGGACGGCGTCGGCAGCCGAGATCCTCGACTTCATCGACAACGAACTCGGCCGGGCGGCGAAATGAGGCGGCATGGAGAAGCCGGCCACGAAGCGCCATCGGCTGTGGCCTTGGCTGGTGGTCTGCGCCGTCCTGGTGGCCGCGGCGGTGTTCGGCGCGGCTCAGTTCCCCGGCCCGCGCGGTGCGGAACCCCAGACCCCGCCGTCGTCGATCCCGCAGTGGCGGGCGTTGCTCGCCGTCTCGCTGGTCGTGCTCGTCGCCCGGCTCGGTGGCACGCTGGCCACCAGGCTCGGCCAGGCCAGGGTGCTCGGGGAGGTGGTCGCCGGGGTACTGCTCGGCCCGTCCTTGCTGGGCGCCGTGTGGCCCGCCGCCCAGCTCTGGCTCTTCGACCCCGGCGTCCGCGCCACCATGGAAACGTTGGCACAGCTGGGTGTTCTCGTCTTCATGTTCCTCGTCGGGATGGAATCCGCGGTGCCTTCGCAGGGCGTGCCGCTCCGGCCGGTCGTGGCGATCGGCTTCTTCGGGCTCGCCGTGCCGTTCGCGCTCGGGGTGCTGCTCGCGGCGATCCTGTCCGGGATTCCCCGGCTCGGGCTGCCGAACGGCGGGGACGCCGCCTTCGCGCTGTTCATCGGGGTGAGCCTGAGTGTCACCGCGTTGCCGGTGCTCGCCAGGCTCGTTGTCCTGCTGCTCGGTGTGGTGCGCCGCGGTTTGGGCAGGCTCGGCGAGCGGCGGGTGGACCGTATTCCGTCCGGGGTGTCCGTCGGTCTCCTCGGGTGAGCGCTGCTGACGGCCGCGTTCACCGACCTGGTCGGCGTGCACAGTTTTCTCGGAGCCTTTCTTTTCGGTGCCGCTGTCCCGAAAGAACTCGCGACGAAGCTCCGGCTCGACGAAAAGCTGCGGCCCTTCGTCTCGTGGCTGCTGCTTCCGCTTTTCTTCTGCGTCATCGGTATCGACGTCCACCTCGACGCGATCGTGGGAACACCGATGCTGCTGGCTGTCCTTCTGCTCGCCACCCTGCTCAACTGCCGAGGACTGACCGAACTCGTCGTCCTCGACACCGGACGGCGAATGGGGATCCTGACCGACACCGGCTTTTCGTTGTTCGTCCTGATGACGCTGGTGACCACTGCCGGCTGCTCGGTGCTGGCGGCCGGATTCACCGGAAAGTGTCAGCCTGGGGAAAAGTCCTTGCCAGAGCAGGATTCCCGGTTTCTTGCTGCTCCGAACCGGTGATACCGGCTGGTCCGGTAAGGGACCTCGGCGACGACGATCTTGACCCTGTCCGATCGCGCTGTTTAGCTGAAATTCTCACGGCGCTTTTTCCGGGAAGGGGGCGGTGTGGAATCGGCTGACCAGATGATGGTTGAACATTCACGGTACCCGCGTGCAACGGAAATGGAGTGACGATGGTAGCGCCTGTTGTGGCCCCGTTCGTGATCGGATTCGTCGCCGGGCCGGTGACCCTCAAACTGGTGAAACCGGTGGTGCGTGGTGTCATCCGGACATCGGTGGCGATCGCGATGGAGGTGAAGAAGGCCGCCGCGCAAGCCGGTGAGGAATTGCAGGACCTGGCGGCGGAAGTGACCGCGGAGATGGCCGTTTCGCAGACGGAGAAGCCCGCGCCGGCGAAACCACCGGCGAAGGCCAGGCAAACCAGCGCGGCGCGCTGATCGCCTCGGTGATGGGCAAGACAGCCACGCTGGTCCTCCACGCGCTCGTGAGGGTCAAGGTCCGGCCCAGATCGGTCCTGCCCGGGCGGCAACGCTGGGACATCCCGGTGATGCGTGGCCGCCCGGAGGTCGCGAAACTGCTGGCGGCCCGGCTGGAGAGCGCCTCCGGCGTGCTCAGGGCCCAGGCGAGCCCGGTCACCGGGACGATGCTCGTCCACCACGCCGCGTCGCTCGACCAGGCCGAACTCGGCCGGGTGGTGCGGCGGACCGTGACCACGGCCGTCGGCGAAGCCCGGGCCCGGGCGGGACGAAAGGATTCCCGGCCCGGGACGGGGCCGGGCGTCCTGGCCACCGGCGCCGCGGCCACGGTCGCCGCGTTCGGGATCTGGTCCGGGTTGCTGCGCGGCCGATGACCTTCCTGGCACTCGACATCGGCGGTACCAAACTCGCGGTCAGGGCCGCGTCGGCAGACAAGACGTGGGAGCGGATCGAACCGTGGCCACGGGACGGAGTGGAGTCCGATCTCGCGCTGCTGCGTGCCGTGCTGGCCGCGGCGCCGCCGGAGGTCGTGCGGGCGGGAGTGTCCGCCGCTCCGACGGTCGATCTCGACGGCCGGGTGACGGCGTGGCCGAGCAGGCCTTCGTGGTGCGGCCTCGACCTGCGCCGGACCATCGAGGAGACCATCGGCGCGCCGGTGCTCTTCGGTGACGACGGCACGCTCGCCGCGGTCGCCGAAGCCGAAGCGAGCGGCTGTGCCGACCTGGTCTACCTCGGGCTCGGGACCGGCGTCGGCGGCGGGGTGATCAGCGACGGCCGCCTGCTCCGGGGCGCGTGGGGCACCGCGGGCGAACTCGGGCACCTGCCGATGGACCCGGCCGGGCCGCCCTGCCGGTGCGGACGTGGCGGCTGCCTGCAGGCCTTGCTCTCTCCCGAAGCCCTTTCCCGCCGGACAGGGCTCCCCTCGGAGGAACTCGTCACTTCCGGGAAAGTGGTCGCCTTCGTGGCCGAAACCCTGGCTCGCGTCGTCGTGCTCCTGTCCGAACTGGTCCAGCCGAGCCGGGTACACATCGGCGGCGGGTTCGGCGTGGCGTTGCCCGGTCTGCCCGCGCGCGTCGGAGAACGCTCGCGCGTCTGGATCAGGCAAGGACATCGGCTGCCCGCCGTCGCGACGGCGGCCTTCGGCGCGCATGCGTCGCTGGCGGGGGCGATGGTGCTGGCGAGAACGGGCGGAACGAAGCGGTGAAGTCGCCATCAGTCGCGATGGGCGTAGACCATGTGGATGTCGGTGCCGGAGAAGTACTCCTCGCGGAAGTACTCGACGCGTTAGCCGCGCCGGTCCAGTAGTCCGCTGATCCCGGCGAGCCGGCCGTCCTTGTCGTGCACCTCGATGGCCAGCCTGCGCACCTTCGCCCACTGATCGTCCGCGAGGCCGTTCAGCACCTCCAGCTCCGCTCGCTCGACGTCGATCTTCAAGAAGGAGATTTCGTCGATGCCGGTGCCGGAGGGGGCATCCGCCAGCGTGGTCACGGTCGAACCTGTCCCAGAACTCCGCCCGGAACTCGGCGGACGGATCGAACTGCTCGAACAGGACCCGGACGTTGTGGCGGTCTTCCTCGTCGTCGACGTGCAACGTCGACATGGTCGAGCGGTGCGGGTAGTAGGTGAGCAGTGCTTCCCCGGTCGCCGAACCGAGGGCGAGGTTGGCCACCCGCGCGCCCGGCGCGTACCGCGAGCAGTTCTCCGCAAGGCAGTGGTAGGACGCCGACGCGGGTTCGAACGCATAGATCCGGGCGCCCACATCGACCATCACGCTGCCCGGCGGAAGGTTCGAAACCCCTTTCGAATCCGGGTTCATCCGCGGGTAACCGGCGTCACATGTTGTTAGTAGTTAGTAACCAGTAACTTAGCTCCATGGCCGAACGGATGAGCGGGACCGAGCGACGCACCCAGGTGCTGGCCATCGCGGCGAAGGAGTTCGCGGAGCACGGGTTGCACGGGGCGTCGACGGAGGCGATCGCGAGACAAGCGGGAATCACCCAGGCGTATGTCTTCCGGCTGTTCGGGACGAAGAAGGCCCTGTTCCTGGAGTTGATCCAGGCGGCGTTCGAGCGGGTCAGCGAAGGCATGCGAGACGCGGGCGAAGGGAAGGATGGTCTGGGGGCGCTGTCGGCGATGGGTGCCCAGTACTTCGACCTGCTGGCCGACCGGACCGGATTGTTGTTGCAGCTTCAGGGCTTCGCCGCGTGCGGTGATCCGGAAGTGCGGGACGTCGTGCGGGAGTGCTTCGGGCGGATGTGGGACACCGCCGAGGACGGGACCGGGCTCGAACCGGTGACCGTGAAGGCCTTCCTCGCGTTCGGGATGCTGCTGAACGCCGGCGCCGCGATGGACCTCGGGCAGGTCGAAGCCGGGTGGGCCGACGGTGTCCGCACCCGGATCCAGCCAGGGCTGTTCGCGCACGTCACCACCGAAACGAACCGATGAGCGGCCGCGGCGACGTCGCCACCCGGCGGGACGGACGGCTGAGCCTCGCCCTGGTGTGCACGGCGCTGGCGGGAGCGGTGATCGGCAGTGTCGGGGCGCCCCTCATCACTCCGGTCGCCACGGGAACGCACGTGTCCCTGGACGCCGCGCAGTGGACTTTGACGGTGCCCCTGTTCAGCGGCGCGATCGCGGGCCCCGTCCTCGGCAGGCTCGGCAGCGGCCCGTACCGCCGCGTCACGATCCTGGGCACCCTCGCCGTGGTCACGGCGGGCGGGCTGCTGACCGTGCTGCCGCTTCCGTTCGCGGCGTTGGTGATCGGACGCGGCCTGCAGGGGCTCGCGATCGCGGTCGGGTCGCTGTTGATGAGTGTCGCCCGCGAACACCTGCCGCCGGAGCGCTCGGCGTCCACGATCGCCGCGCTGTCGGTCGCGACGACGGTCGGCATCGGGGTCGGCTATCCGGCGGTCAGCCTGCTCGACCAGGTCGCCGGTCTGCGCGTCGCCTACGGGCTCGGGCTTCTCCTGTCCGCGGCCGCGCTCGTCGTCGCCTGGCGGACACTGCCCGCCGAGGCACCGGGGGAGCGTCCCCGGATCGACGTCCCCGGCGCGCTGCTTCTCGCCCTCGGCACCCTCGGGCTCCTTGTGGTCATCGCCGAACCCTCGATCTGGGCGAACGCGTGGACGGCGGCAGGCATCCTCGCCGGTGCCGCCGCGGCCCTGGCCGCGTGGACGTTCATCGAACGGCGCGCCACGGCACCGCTGGTGAATCTGCGACTGCTCGGCCAAGGTCCCCTTCTGCGCGCGAATCTCGCGATACTCGTTGCCGGGACAGGGTTGTACCTGCTGTTCAGCGTGTTCACCCGCTACGTGCAGACCCCGTCCGGCGCCCACTATGGTTTCGCCCTCCCCGGTGTGGCCGCGGGGGCGGCACTGATCCCGTTCTCGCTGCTCGGGTTCGCCGCCGGGAAAGTGGCGCCGCGCCTCATCGCACGGTTCACCGAACGATGGACTTACACGCTCTCGGTCGCGATCGCCGTCGTCGCCGCACTGTTGTTCGCGGCCGGACCTCAGTCGCTCTTCGTCGTCCTCGCCGCGATCGCCCTGCTCGGCTTCGCCGTCGGAGGTGTCTTCGCGGTGATGCCCAAGCTCGTCCTCGTCGGTGTGCCCCGGGAAGAGACGGCCAGTGTGCTCTCGATCAACCAGATCTCCCGCAGTATCGGGATGAGCATCGGCAGCGCGCTCGCCGGTCTCGTGCTCGGTGCCGCGACTCCGGACGGCGCCGTGTTCCCGGCCCAGAACGGCTATCTCACCGTCGTGTTGTGGGCCCTGCTCCCGCTCGCCGTGAGCGCGCTCATCATCGTCAGGCGCGATCCTTCAGCCATCGGTCCGCCGTCCGCCAGATGACCTGCGGATCGACCTCGGCGGCCTGCCAGGTGGTGGCGCGGGTGGTGCCGAGGTCGCGGTACTTCCGCATGATCGCGACGTGGGCGGGGAGCCCGACGAAACCGCGGAGGCCGGTGCGGTCACGCCAGACCGAGACCGAGCCCAGCCGCCGTCGCGACGGTTCGGCCCACAACCACTGGCCGATCGCGCCGGGTAGCCGGGGCCACTCGCGGCTGAGCGTGTAGCCCGCCCGGTACGCGCCTGGCGTGCGCCGAAAGTCGTTCAGCGTCAACTCGGTGACGCTGACCAGTACGTCTCCCGTGAAGTCCGTCGCCGGGCCGGTGATCCACTTGCTCCTGATCATGCGCTCTCCTCATATCGTTGTACTTGGTAGATGATACGCACATGCTTATGACTGTGCGTCAAGTGGAGTAACGCCTCTTGACACCTGTGACAGTATTTTTCCAACTACATGACTAGTGCGTTGCCAGGGTTGTGACTGTGCAGACGACGATCCGGGTCGGCGCCTCTGGGGAGAGGATCTGTCCATGCAGCCAACCCGCCGTCTTTCGGTGGTTCTCGCACTCGGCGCCGCGGCCGGGATCGCCTTCGCTTCGCCGACCATCGCGGGACCACTCGTCGCCGACGGCGGGGCGACGGCCGCCGACGACTACTACAAGGACGCGGAGGGCAAGACCGGCGCCGAACTCAAGACGGCGTTGCACGGGATCATCGGCACCGGCACCAAACTGACCTACGAACAGGTGTGGGACGGGATCAGGGCCACCGACGAGGATCCGGCCAACCCGGCGAACGTCGTCCTGCTCTACAGCGGCCGCTCGCAGGCGAAGACCGCCAACGGCGGGGGAGTCGACGACTGGAACCGTGAGCACGTCTGGGCCAAGTCGCACGGCGACTTCGGCACGGCTGTCGGGCCCGGCACCGACCTGCACCATCTGCGCGCGGAGGACGCGTCCGTCAACAGCACCCGCGGGAACAAGGACTTCGACGCCGGCGGCTCGCCCGTCGAGGAAGCGCCCGGGAGCCTCACCGATGACGACTCGTTCGAGCCGCGGGACGCGGTCAAGGGCGACGTCGCCCGCATGATCCTGTACATGGCCGTCCGCTACGACGGCACCGACGGATTCCCTGACCTGGAACCGAACGACGCCGTCGACAACGGCTCCAAACCCAACATCGGCCGGCTCTCGGTCCTGATGAGCTGGAACACGCAGGACCCGCCCGACGCGGGTGAGCAGCGCCGGAACCAGGTCATCTACGACCAGTTCCAGCACAACCGCAACCCGTTCATCGACCACCCGGAATGGGCCGCGTCCATCTACGGCTAAGGGCTTGGTCGCTTCGGCTAATGCTTTCGTGAGGGACGAAGCGGGCCGGAAACCGTGCCCTGCGGCGCGATGGCTGCGCTGGCAGGTGTCGCGGTGAGGCGTCGGTCGGGTTGGTCGTGAGTGGCGATTCGGGTTCTCTTGAGAGGTAAGGCAAAGGTGGCGTCGTGCCTGAACCCGCGGTGAGCGAAGACGTGACCCGCGTGATCCGTCTCTGATCACGAGTGATCGCCCATCTCGCCCGAACACGACACCTTTGACCTGCTTCTCAATAACCCGAATCGTCACTCACGACCACCCCCGACCCGCTCGGTGCCGTCACCTGTCTTCCCCAAGTACGTGAAGGGGTCCTTCACGCGCGGCCGCTGTGACGGCTGGGGCGAACGTGGCGATCCTGACGGTAGTGAAGGGCTCCTTCCCTACCGTCAGGGTAGGCAAGGAGGCCTTCACGGACTGGACCTGCGCTCAACCGCGGCCAGAATCCAGTAGGTGCCCAAGACGCTTTTGGCTCTAGCCCGAGCCATTCATGGCCGCGGTCGTGACCGAGGCTTTGTGCGGATTCGCAACACGCGCTGGGAGTGAGCGCTGCGGTGAGGCGTCGGTCGGGGTGGTCGTGAGTGGTAAGTGTCGTTCTAACGACCCGAATCACTCACGACCACAATGCGGGCAAGGGCAGCGACGACCGAGACCGCATGGCGGGGCAGGTGCTGACCAGCCCAATCCGTTGCCAGCGCAAGGAAACCGGCGAGGTCCCGCTCGGCTTTACCGAGAAGGCGCCGGAGATCGACGGCGGGCAGCTCGATCACCGGACTGTCGCGCTGTTCCGCGTCGACGGTCAGCCGGACGGTCTCGCCGTGACGTTCGGCCATCGGATCGGGATCGTGCCCGAACCCGATCCGATGGCCGCCGCCATCGAGGACCTGGTACCACTCGCGCCAGTCCTCCAGACCGTTGCAGCAGCCCGGCAGAAGAGTCACGCCTGTGGCGCTGTCCGTCACCCGCAGCCCTCCTGCGGCGAAGAGCGTGTCGAAGGTGAGCAAGCCGTGCAGGAACGACTCCAACGGGTCGGAGGGACGGGGAGGGCGGTCGTTGTGTTCGGGGTCGATGTCGTTGTCCGCGACGATGGACATCATCGCGGTCCCGACCTCCAGGGGCGTGAGCTCGCCGCTGAGCGCCAGATGGCCGAACGATTCGACCTCGGCGACCGGCCAGAGGGCGAAGCCGTCAGTCGCGCGGACTTCCAGGACGGGCTGCATCGTGATCACCCGGCCAGTATCGCGTAACCCGGCCGTCAAACCTCCTGATTATTTGGTGAGCTCTCCTCCCGCACGAATCCGAGCCGCCCTAAAAGGCGGACTCCGCGGCCCGTTCGGCGAACTCTTCGAACCCGCTCGGCAGGTGCCGGAGGAATACAGTCCTCTTTGTGTCCTGATTGGACATAACGACCGTACGAAGGGATGAACATGCGAAAGCTCGTTCGCAGGGTCGGCGGTATGGCCGCCGCTGCTTCACTGACCGGCGGCATCATGGTCGCGGCCGCCTTGCCCGCTCAGGCAAGCTTCGTCACGCCGGTGTACGGAATGACCTGCGACACCGGTTACAGCTCGACCTACCAGGCGTGGGGAGTGTGCAACGCGCCCGGTCCGGCGAAGTGGAAGCTGCGGGTCGACTGCAAGTTCGGCGGGACATACGACACGATTTGGCATTACCCGCCGCAAAACCAGTGGTACCGGATCGACCACGACATCAGCTGCAACGTCGGCGTCAACTCCGTTTCCGTTGTCGAGGGGAGCTGATACTGCTTGGTCTGCAGCGCGGCGGTCAGCGGGCGATCTTCCGGTGGAAGCACACCCGATCGTGGCCGGGGCCGTCGTAGTCACTGTGCACGGGGAGGCCGTCGACCATTCGGTCTCCGGTTTCGAGAGTGAAATTCATGGCGCGGTGAAAGGCGATGGACCCGCTGTTGACCGGCGAGGTGATCGCCCGCACGTCCGTGCGACCTGCTTCGGCGGCACGCTGGAAGAAGGTCGTGTACAGGCGGCGGGCTGTCCCCTGTCCACGAAGCCGCGGGTCCACGCCCACGAAATGGATGTACGCCTCCGCGTCGTTGTCGGTGGCGTAGAAGCCGACAAGGAAAGCCCTGATACCGGTTTCGTCCTCCAGGACCAGGCTCGTACTGGAGAAGAACTGCAGGAACAGTTTGGGGAGCAGAAGGGAAAGTTCGCGAGCCTGCTCGGGTGTCCGTGAGTCGCCCCACCACTGTTGTACGCAGGTGACGATCTTTCCGTGGTCGGAGACGCGGGCTTGACGCAGTTCCGGCATGTGTTCCCTTTCGGAGCCAGGAGTCGTGGTGCGACACCGTTTCTATCAGGGAACCGCTTCCGTCTCAGTCGCCTTGGCTGGAAGACGCGTCGTGGAGGCGCTGGCGGACCTCGGCGGCTCTGTTGGGATAGCCGGTGTCGTCGTAGACAGCGACGGCCTCTTCCCAGCAGGCGATGGCTTCACGGGTGTTACCGAGTTGATGAAGGCAGGTAGCGAGGACGTCCAGCGGCTCGGCGATGGTTTCGTCGCGGTTGAGGGGTGTTTTGTGGCCGATGGCGATCGCGTCCCTGCACAGAGCGATCGCGGTGTCAGGAATACCCAGTTGACGCCACGCACGTGCCAAGTGCGTCAGTGCTGCCGCTTCGCCGACGATATCTCCGGCTTGGCGGCGTAGGCGCAGGCCACGTTCGGCATGATCGAGCGCGACCTGGATGCGGCCGAGGCCAAGGTGAGCGACGCTCAGATTTCCTTCCACGACAGCCTCCCAGCGTCTGGTCTCGAGCCCTCGGCTCAGTGGCAACGCCAAGTCGAGCCACCGCACCGCTTCATCGAACTTGCCCTGTCGGAGCAACAGCAGGCCATGGTCGTTGAGTCCGTACACCTGGAGCGGAGTGTCATCAATTTGCTCGGCCAATGCGGCCGCAAGATGGAGGTCGGTTTGGACCTGGTCCCACCAGGCTAGGTAGCCGGCTATTTCCCCGCGGCCGAGCCGGAGGATCGCTTCCTGGGCACGGTTGCCTGCGCGGTTCGCGGCTGCTATCCCGGCGCCGTAGGCGTCGATCGCTTCGCGCGGGCTGCCTGCGGAGCCGAGGAATCGACAGGAGCGGGCGAGGAGGACGGTGTGGTGGTCGAGCCGGTGATCGACGGCCTGCTGGAGCGTGGCCAGAATGTTGGCGCGTTCGGTGGTGAGCCAGGCCCATGCCTCGTCGAGATCACCGAGGGCGTGCGGGTGGTCGGGTTCGGCTGTCGTAGGGATTGGCGAGGCCAAGGGGTAGAGGCGGTGGTCGGCGGCGTGCGCGGTGTGGGCATACCAGGTCAGCATGGATTCCAGCGCCCGATCCCGATCGTCCTCGGAGTCGTGGTGGCGCGCCTGGTCGGCGGCATAGGCGCGCAGCAAGTCGTGAAACCGGTACCGCCCACCGGCGGTGGGCTCGATCAGATGCGCGTCAGCCAACGCACCCAGCAGAGGGCGAGTAGAGGCGGGGGAAAGTCCGGCGAGCGAGGCGGCGGCGGGCAGGGACAGGTCTGGTCCGGGATGCAGCCCGAGGCGCCGGAACAGTCTTGCCTGCTCGGGCGGGAGTCGCCGGTAGGACCAGTCGAACACCGCCCGGACGGCGGCCTGCTCGTCACCGAAGTCGCTGAGGACGTCGAGCCGGGTGCTGTCGTCGGCCAGTTCGGCGACGACCTCGGTGACCGTCAAAAAAGAGTGGGCGGCTACCCGGCTGGCCGCGACCCGCAGCGCCAGCGGCAAGCGCGCGCACAGCCGGACCAGTTCGCCGATCGCGTCCGGTTCGGCGGCGGCCCGTTCGGCGCCGAGGATGCCGGTGACCAGGTCGAGCGCTTCCGGTTCGGTGAGCAGGTCGAGGGTGAGGCGGTGAGCGGCGTCGGTGACGACGAGGCCGGTGAGGCTGTCGCGGCTGGTGACCACCACCATGCAACCGGCGGTGCCGGGCAGCAGGGGCCGGATCTGCTCGGCGCTGTGGGCGTTGTCGAGGACGAGCAGCGTGCGTTTGCCCGCGAGCAGCGACCGCAGCAGCGCCGCCTGGGCGTCGACGTCGGCGGGGATCGCGCGGGCCGCGACTCCCAAGGCCCGGAGGAAACCGCTGAGGGCTTCACCGGGAGTGACGGGGACTCCGGGGCCGTAACCGCGCAGGTTGACGTGCAGGGTGCCGTCGGGGAACCGGTCCTGGATCCGGTGGGCCCAGTGCAGCGCGAGGGTGGTCTTGCCCATGCCGCCGGCGCCGTCGACCGCGGTGATCACCACCGACTGCGGCCGCCCGTCGTGCTGGTCGGGGCCAGGCGGGATCAGCGCGTCGAGAGCGGACAGGTGCTCGGCCCGCCCCGTGAAGTCCCGTACGGACCCCGGAAGCTGCCGGGGCACCACCCTCCCCGAACCCGCGCGCGGACGCCCTGCCCCGGTACTCGAGTCGGCCGGATAGGGGTGATCGGGCAGGGTGATCCAACCGGTCGTCGCGATCTCCTTGACGTCGACCGGTACCGGCCGCCAGGTCGCGGGCGCGGCGCCGGGGGTGTGGCGGACGACGTCGTCGAACAGCCAGTCCGACGCGATCACCGCCAGCAGCCCGGGCGACGTGGCGAGCGCGGTCTTCAGCGGCGGCGCGTCGCACAGCCGGAACGTCAGCGTCAGGGACGACGACGTGACACCGTGCTCGTCGTAGCCGACCTCTCCGGCGTGCAAAGCGACCCGCAACCGGATCCGCTGCGCTTCCGGGTGAGTGTCGTTGTGCACCCGTAGCCGGGTCACCAGCACCGGCAGCGCCGCCTCCACGAAGGCCGCCTTGTCCACTTCGCCCGGCACCAGCACGAACAGCGCGTCTCCACGGTCTTCGCGGTAGCAGCTCTCCCACGCCGTCCCCGTCGCGGCGAACGCCGTCTCCATGACGTCGTAGAGACCGTCGCGCACCGCACGCTGATGTGGTCCCGTCCGCCGCCGATCCCCGAACCCCTCCACATCGGCCACCACGATCAAATGATGCCGCGAACCCCGCCCCTCGATCATCGCCGCTCCCTCTCCCCGTCCCGCCGGACAGCAAGACACGACAAGGATCTCAAGAACCGGCGGTCAGGGATAAGTGTTGTGAGGCGAGCGCCGGATTCTTCGAAATATTTTCGAAACGGAAAGCCTGGCGGTTCGACGAATTCGTTGCGGTGAATGATGATTTGTTGTCACAACGTGCCTGTTCAAGCGGGGGCGGTTGAATTTCGTTACCCGGTTGAGATAGCCGTTTTGTATCCGTGTCCATCACTTCCGCGACCTCAGTCACATGGTCCGCAGCGCTGTGAGAGGGAGGCCGTGATGGTGGTCAGGTTCGTCTCGCCCGACCCGAACGCATACCCCGTATCGGACACCGTCGAGGAGGCTTACCTGCCACCTGTTCCTCCGGAACTGCTCGAACGTCACGGCGCGCGGGTGCTGAAACCCGCGGACGCGCTCGTCGTCGCCGGGTGGCCATCGGAACGGTCGAGCAGGTTCTTGCCCGCGGTCTACCGCGCGAACGTCCTCGTGATCCCCGCGGACGCGTGGAACGACGGCCCCACCCGCGCCGGTATCGAAGCCGTCCTCAGGGAGATGGGCCTGCGGGCCGTCACGTCCGGCGGTGAGTCGCGCCCGGCGGGTGCGCCGGTCGCGCTCGCCTTGGGGCTCGACAAGGGAGTGACCGCGCGGACCATCGACGCGTGGGAGGCGCTGCAGCGTCTGCGCGCGGCCTCCACCGGCGGCAGGGCGGCGCTCGATCCGGCCACCGTGCGACGGTTTTCCCTGGACCATCTCCTGTTCACCGGGGTGGGCCTGACCGGCGTTCCGTGGGACGTCACCTCGCTGGGCGGGCGCGTCAGCGGTGGCCGGGCGGGGGTCCGGTCACGGATCCCCGTGTCCCTGCCCGGACCCGCGCCGGCGCGTCCCTCGCTGCCGCGCCGTCCCACGGTGCTGGTTCCCGATTCCGGCACCGGCCCGCACCCTTGGCTCGACGTCTACGACCCCTCGCGAGGAGGGCAGCCCGCCGACGAGTTCATCGTCGTCGCACCGGACATCCAGGCGGCGATCCTCGAGAACGAGAGGCTGCTGGCGGTGACGGCGCCGACGGAGTTCCTCGCCGACCATCGCGACGGGCCGATGACGACGGACGCGCTGATCGGCGAGGTCGCCGCGGACGCCGGCCACGGCACCTTCATCGCCGGTGTCATCCGGCAGGCGGCGCCGCGGGCGAAGGTGCTCGCGGTCAGGATCGTGCACACCGACGGTGTCGCCTATCTGTCGGACACCTTGCTCATGCTGCACAAGGCGCTGGACCGGGTCCGTGCGGCGCAGAAGAAGCCCGGCGACCCGAGTCTCATGATCGACGTCATCTCGTTCTCCATCGGATACTTCGAGGAGTGGCCCGCGGCCTCGCAGTACACCTCGCAGCTCGCCGAGGTCATCGGCAAGCTGACCGAACGCGGCGTGGTCGTCGTCGCCGCGGCAGGCAACAGCGCGACGACGCGTGAGTTCTTCCCCGCGGCGCTTTCCACCCGCCCGCTGGGAAAGGGGCCGCGCGTGGTCGGTGTCGGCGCGCTGAATCCCGACGGCAGCAAGGCTTTGTTCTCCAACGAAGGTGCCTACGTGTCCTGCTGGGCTGACGGCGTCTGCGTGGTGAGCACTCATCCGACGGACATCGACGGCTCGGAAACCCCGGATCACCACGTGCCCGCGCTGGGCCGGATGGGATTCGATCCGGACTGTTTCTCGAGCGGGTTCGCGATCTGGGACGGGACCTCCTTCGCCGCTCCGCTGGCCGCCTCGGCGGTGCTCAACGCGCTGATCCGGGCCTCGGAGCAGGAGGAATCGCAGCTCGCGGCCTGCACGCGAGGCGCCACCCGCAAGAGGGCCGAAGCGGCTTTGGAACTACTCCGATGAGCGCGTCGTCCGGCCCACTTGATTTCGAACATCTCGCGGCACTGCTCAAATCCGCCCAGGACGGCGACAGGGAGGCCTTGAACGGGCTGATCGAGATCCTCACCCCGTTGCTGTGGCACGTCGCGAGAGCGCAGGGGATCGACAGGGAGAGCGCGTCCGACGTCGTCCAGACGTCCTGGCTGAACCTTCTCGGTTCCCTCCACGAGATCCACAGCCCGGCGGGCCTGACAGCCTGGCTGATCACGGTGACCAAACGGGAGACCTGGCGGGCGCGGACCCGGCACAGAGCCGAGAGCCCGCCGGACGACGCCTTCCTGGAGTCGGTGTCCGCACCAGGCCCGCGTCCGGACGAGGAGGCGGTCACCGCCGATCAGCGGCGGCGCCTGTGGGCGGCGGTGAACAAGCTGCCCGAACGGTGCCGGACGTTGCTCCGCATCGTCGCCTTCGTGCACCGCCCGGACTACGAGGAGATCGGTTCGGCGCTCGGCATCAAACGAGGCAGTGTCGGGCCGACGCGAAGCCGTTGCCTGATCCGGCTCAGACAGATCCTGACCACCTCCCACGGCGAGGAGTGGAGATGAACGGTATCAACGACGGGTGGATCGACGAACTGGACCGGACGCTCCTCCGGCAAGTACGCGAGCTGTGGGACGAGGCCGATCCGGTACCGGCGACCCTCGTGGAACAGATCCAGTTCGCCATCGGGCTCGAAGACGTCGAACTGGAGGTCTTCCGGCTGGCCGAGACCGGAGGGATACCCGCCGCCAGGGGAGACGAGCGCAGCACCCTGCTCACCTTCGAATGCAGCAGCCTCACGATCATGGTCAGCGTCGGCGCCCGCAACGACGGCACGGTCCGGCTCGACGGGTGGATCCAGCCGCCGTCCGCGCTGCTCGTCGAGGTCAGGACGTCGTCCGGCTCGATCACGGTCAGCTCAGACGAGGAAGGGCGCTTCGCCGCCGACAGGGTGAGCCGGGGCATGGTGCAGCTGATCGTCCGGCCGCCGGGGGAATGCCGGACGATCAGCACCCCGGCCATGGAACTCTAGGCCCGGTCGTGGCGCCGGATCACCGGTCGCCGAAGGATATCGGCGAGCACGCGCGGGAGCTGCACCGCAAGGGGATCGACGCGACCAACAGCGGGCATCCCGTTCGCGGGGCGCGCCTGCTTCGCGCCGCGTTGAGGCTTCTGGATCGGCCCGCGCCCGCCGACGGCACCCTCGTCGCGAGAGTGCTGAGCACGCTCGGCGGTGTCGAGGTCGTGCTCGGCAACAGCGACCACGGCTTCGAGCTGCTGGATGCCGCCGAGGAGATGCCCCTCGCCCCTGGCGACCGCGGAGCTCTCCGTCAGCAGCGCGGGCTGGCCCTGATCCTGGTCGGCCGGATGACCGACGCGCTCGCCTGCTTCGACGAGGCCATCCCGTTGCTGAGACGGTCCGGCGAGCCGGTGGCGCTGGCCAGGGCACTGCTGAACCGCGCGCTGCTGCACCAGACCGCGGGCCGGGTCCGGCTAGCTCTCGCCGATCTCGACGCTTGCGCCGAAATCGCGAGAGCGCACGGCGCCGTCGACGGACTTCCCCGCACACTGGCGAAAGCGCTCCAGGGGCGAGGGCAGGCGAAGGTGCTCACCGGGGACATTCCCGGCGCTCTCCGCGATTTCAGCGCGGCGGCCGAGGTCTACGCGGAACACGGCGAGGGCATGCTGGCCCCGCTCGCGGTGGACAAGGGACGAGCTTTGCTCGCGGCGGGCTTGCCGAGCGAAGCGGCCGCCGAACTCGATCTCGCGCTCGCCCGCTTCCCGCGGCTCCGGATGGATCAGGAGCACGCCGAAGCCGAGCTCACCCGGGCACGAGCCGCCTTGGCGGCCGGGGACCTGGCGGGCGCTCGGCGGTGGGCGGGCCGAGCGCGACGCCGATTTCGCCGACGGGGCAACGACACCTGGGCCGAAGTCGCCGCCCTTACCCTGCTGCGGGCCGACTTCACCGCCGGTGGCCGGATGAAGCCGGTGGCGGTGGACGCGGCGGAACTCGCCACCCGGCTCACGCGGCTGGGGCTCCGCAACGACGCGGAGACGGCGAAACTCCTGGCGGCGAGGGCGAACATCGCCCACGCCGAGCCGGATGCCGCTCGCGCCGCGCTGGAAGATCGTGCCCTGCCCGGTGGCCCGCTGGCGAACCGCCTGCTCCGGTACCTCGCCCGGGCCGAGCTCGCGTGGTCGACAGGGGACCGGCGGACGACCTTGGCTCAGGCGCGGGCCGGTTTGAAAGCGCTGGAGGCCTATCGAAACGGGTTCGGGAGCCTCGACCTGCGAACCGGTGTGGCGTCACTCGGCCGCGACCTGGCCAAGACCGGCCTGACAGCGGCATGGGCGACAGGTTCGCCGGAAGTCGTCTTCCGCTGGCTCGAGCGCTCGCGAGCCCAGGCCTTCGGGATCCAGCAGGTCCACCGGCCCGACGGGGAAACCGCCGACGCCGTCGCCGAACTGCGCCAGCTCGCCGGTGAGATCCGCGCCGCGGAACTCGACGGGACTTCGGCCGCGGAGGCGCGCCGCCGGTGCACCGAACTGGAGCGCCGGATCAGGGCGCGTGGCTGGGAAGCCGAGGGGGCCGCCCTCCAGGTATCCAGGGCGACCTACCGCGGCGTACGCGAGGAACTGTCCAAAAGGGACAGTGTGCTGATCGGATTCCTCGCCGACAAGGACAGGTTCCGCGCGATGGTGATCGACGGCCGGCGCGCGTCGCTGCTCGACCTCGGCGATGCGACCGTGGTGTCCGAAGCGCTCATGCGGCTGCAGAGCGATCTGAACGCGGTCTGCGGCCGGACGCTGCCGCCCGCGCTGGAGCGGGTCATCCGGGCTTCGGTGCGCCGCCAGGTCGGGGTGCTCGCCCAGGAGCTGATCACCCCGCTGCTGCCGGAACTGGGGGACGCCGACGTGGTGGTGGTACCCACGGGAGTGCTCTCGATCGTGCCGTGGGGTCTCCTCGGCCCGCTCCGCGGCCGCCCGGTGACCGTCGCACCGTCGCCGTCCGCGTGGCTCGCCCTCAGCACGGCGCCCGCGCCCGAGACTTCGGACCACGCGGCGGTGCTGGCTGTCGCCGGTCCCGGCCTCGAACACGCCGCGAGCGAGGCGGGGCGCGTCGCGAAGGTCTATCCCCGCGCGGAAGTGCTGGCCGGTAACGACGCCACGATCGAGGCGACGTCGAAGGCGCTGGCCGAATACGATTCGGTGCATCTGGCCGCGCACGGACACCACGAGCAGGAGAACGTGCTCTTTTCCCGGCTCGACCTCGCCGACGGCCCGCTGATGGCCTACGACGTCCAGCTGCTCGAGTCCGTCCCGGCGCACGTCGTCCTTTCCGCCTGCGACATCGGGCAAGCGGTGGTCCGCCCCGGTGACGAGATCCTCGGGTTCACCGCGGCGTTGCTCTACAGCGGGAGCAGAACCGTGATCTCCAGTGTCGCCAGGGTCGACGACGGCGCTGTCGTCCAGGTCATGGAGTCCTACCATCGTGCGCTGGCGCGAGGGACGGTACCCGCCAGGGCACTGGCCGACGCGACCTGTGGCGAAGTGCTGATGCCGTTGGTCTGCTTCGGCCGGTGACCCCGGCCCTGCCGGATCAGGGCAGGATCACGTCCACCCGCAGGCCGCCGTCTTCGCCGGGGACGGCGGACACCCGGCCGTCGTGCGCGGTGGCGATCGAGTGCACTATGGACAGTCCGAGACCGGCGCCGTCGCGGTGGTTCGTACGGTCGGCGGTCAGCCTGCGGAACGGCTGGAACAGCGAGCCGACCGACTCGGCTGGCACGCGCTCGCCGGAGTTGCGCACGCTCAAGGCGGGTTCGCCACCGACGGCCACTTCGATCCAGCCGCCGGGCCGGTTGTACTTGATCGCGTTGTGCACCAGGTTGGCGATCAGCCGCTCCAGCAGGACGGTCTCGCCGGAAACGGTCCGTTCGGCGATTTCACGACGTATGGTGAGTTCGCGTTCGGCCAGCCGCTCGTCGAACCGGGCGAGCACCGAGTCCACCAGTTCGTCCAGCCGCACCGGCACCGTGCCGGGCAGCCCGCGATCCGCCTCGGCCAGCACGAGCAGTCCTTCGATCAGCTGCTCGTTGCGCTCGTTGACCACCAGCAGCTGCGCCGCCAGCCGCCGCACGTCTTCGCCCCCGCCGGTGACCATCGCGACCTCGGCGAGCGTCCGTTGCACAGCGAGCGGCGTCCGCAGCTCATGCGAGGCGTTCGCCGCGAATCGGCGCTGTCCCTCGAAACCGACGGCCATCCGGTCGAGCATCCTGTTCACCGCGGCGGCCAGCGCCCGCACTTCGCCGTCGGTCTGTTCCAAGCGCATGCGCTGGCCGAGGTTCTGCGGCCCCAGCTGCTCGACGGTGGCGGTGAGATCAGGCAGCGGCCGCAGCACCCACGAGGCCACCGGCCGCCGCAGCAGGATCACGAGCACGAGCACCGCGACGAGCGGCAGAGACCACCCGAGTCCGCCCACCGTGTCGGCGCAGCCGGTGCCCCGCGGGCAGAAGTCGTGGTCCACGAATGTCCCGAGCACCATGCCCGCGGACTTGGCGAGCGGGTAGCCGAGCAGCACGAGGGCGATCAGCGCGCCGAGGAGAACCAGTTCGACGCGGCCGCGCATCGACGCAAGCGCCCGCTTCAGGTAGCCAGCCGGTAGCCCGCTCCGGATACGGTGTGGATCACCTGCGGAGTCCCGAGCTTCTTCCGCAACGTCATCACCGTGACCCGCACCGTGTTCGTGAACGGATCGGCGTGTTCGTCCCATGCCTTCTCCAGCAATTCTTCCGGGCTGACTACCCGTCCTTCGGCTCGCAACAGCACCTCGAGGACGGCGAACTCCTTGGGGGACAGGGACAACAGCCGACCGTCACGGGAAGCGAACCGTCTCGCCGGGTCCAGCTCGACGCCGGCTCTGTCGAGCACCGGCGGCAACGCCGGGCGGGCCCGCCGGGCCAGCGCGTGCACCCGGGCGACGAGTTCGGCGAACGCGAACGGCTTGGTGAGGTAGTCGTCCGCGCCGAGGCCGAGCCCGTCGACGCGGTCGCGGATGCCCGCCGCGGCCGTGAGCATCAGCACGCGGGTCTCCCCGTCACCTTCGGCGATCTTCCGGCAGACCTCGTCGCCGTGCACCAGCGGCAGGTCGCGGTCGAGCAGTACGACGTCGTACCGGTGGACGGCGACACGTTCGAGCGCGGCGTCGCCGTCGTAGCAGACGTCCACCGCCATGCCCAGGTGCCGCAGGCCTTCGGTGACGGAGTCCGCCAGCATCCGCTCGTCTTCGGCCACGAGTACGCGCATCAACCATTCCCCACGATCCACAGTAGAACGCCGGACGGATAAAGAACCGATAAAAGCCGATCTTAACGGCCCGAGAGCACCGGCCGGTTAGACCTGCCGCATGATCTTCATCGGGAGGAACGCGGCCGCCGTGGGATTGGCCGGTTCCCTGCTGGTCTCGCTCGGCGCGTTCGGGGCGGGGGCGACACTGCGGGCCGATCCCGTGCCGTCCGGGCACACCCGGATGCTCGCCACCGCTGTGCTGTACCTGGGTCTCGCCCTGCTGCTGGCGGCTTGGGTCCGGTTAGGACACTCGACGCGCGCGGGCCGCACGAGCGCCCGCGAAGTCACGCGGGCGACCTGGCTGTGGTGTGTACCGCTGCTGTGCGCGCCGCCGTTGTTCAGCACCGATCTGTACACCTACCTCGCGCAGGGTGCGGTGGCGCAGGCCGGTCTCGACCCGTACACACACGTTCCCGCCGAGGTTCCCGGCCCGATCACCGACAACGCCGCGGGCGGGTGGTCGTACATTTCGTCGCCGTACGGGCCCCTGCAGTTCCTGATCGTGAAGAGCGTGCTCGCCGTGACCGGCGAGAACCTGGTCCTCGGCGCTTTCCTGACCCGGCTGGCGATGGCGGCAGGGTTGGCGTTGCTCTGTGCCGCCTTGCCCGTCCTGTGCCGGCATCTCGGTGCCCGGCCGGAACGCGCGCTGTGGATGACGACGGCGAATCCGCTGCTGGTGCTGTGCGTGGTTTCGGGCGGGCACAACGACTTGCTGATGGCCGGACTGCTCGCGGCCGGCACGGCGCTCGTGCTCACCCATGCGCCCGGGGTGGGGTTCGCGCTGGTCGCGCTGGCCGCCGCGCTGAAGGCTCCCGCGGCTGTGGCGTTGCCGTTCCTGGTGTGGGTTTGGGCGGCACGGCGACCGGCTTCGCCGCGTGGCTTCTTCTTCGTGTCCGCGGCGGCTGTGTCCATTGTGGTCGTCACGTTCGGGCTGTGCTCCGTCGTCGCCGGGGTCGATCTCGGCTGGATTCGGGCGCTGAGCGGGAATTCGATGCTGGAACCCTGGCTGTCGATCCCGACCGCGCTCGGGAAGATCGGCCAGGCGATGTCGCCCGGCTCCGTGGATGCCGTCGCGGTGTGCCGGATCGCCGGCTGGGGCGTTCTCGCCGGTTTGGTGACGTGGCTGTGGTGGCGTTCACGGGCGGGTGGCGCGGCCGCGGTGCGAGGAGCGGTGTTGGCGCTGCTGGCGGTGGTGGTGCTGGCGCCGGTGGCGTTTCCTTGGTACTTCACCTGGCCGCTGGTGCTCGGTGCGGCGGTCGCGTGGCCGATCCGGTACGTCGCGGTCGCGGCCGCCGCCTCGACGTGGCTCGTGGTGAGCACTCACCCCGACGGGGCGACCCTGCTGCCGCCGTGGGGATTCGGGGCGCTCGCGGTGGTCTCGGTAGGCGTCGGTGTGCTGACCGCGCGGGGAGACTCGCGCGTTCTGTGGTGGAGATGGGTCATTCGCGTCGGACTCCCCGTAACGCGGTCGCGTGGAGGCTGCTCAACAGCGCGAGGGCGTGGGCGCTGGGCGTGGCGGGTTCGGCCTGGTAGACGATCAGCTGCTGGCCAGGGGCGCCACGCACGTCGAACGCCTGGTAGGTGAGAGTGAGCGGGCCGACGTCGGGGTGCACGAGGTGTTTGGGTTCGCTGGTCTTGCCGCGCACCTGATGGGTCTCCCACAGAGTGCGGAACTGCGTGCTGCCTTCGTCGAGTTCGGCCACGAGGTGCCGCAGAGCGGGGTCGTGCGGGTCAAAGCCCGCGGCCGCTCGCAGGTTCGCCACGGTGGCCTGCGCGGTCCAGTCCCAGCGTGCGTAGAACCGTCGTCCTGCCGGGTCGAGGAAGGTCATCCGGGCGAGGTTGTCCACCGCGCGGAAGGGTGAGAACAACGCGTCGGCGAGGGCGTTGGTGGCCAGTACGTCCAGGATGCGGTCGAGTACGAAGGCAGGGGAGTGCGGGTAGCCGTCCATGAGCTGCCGCAGTGCTGGGCTCACGGCCCGGGGCGCCGGTGTGGGGGTGTCGCCCGGTGTGGCGCCGGCCAGCCGGTACAGGTGCTCGCGGGCGTCGGGGTCGAGATCCAGCGCGCGGCAGAGGGCGTCGAGCACCTGCGGCGACGGATTGGTCTCGCGTCCCTGTTCCAGGCGGGTGTAGTAGTCGGCGTTCACCCCGGCGAGCACGGCGACCTCTTCGCGGCGCAGCCCGGTCACCTTGCGGCGGCCCGAGTAGAGCACGCCCGCGTCTTCGGGAGATCGTTGTGCGCGGCGCGCTCGCAGGAACGCGCCCAGCTCACCACTGGCCATGGCATCAGGGTAGGTCGCCGCGCGCCCGGCAGGGTGGGTGCGGCACACCCAGCCACCGCACGTCCTGCCGACGCTCGTCTCCGTCGCCGACGCTGGTGGTATGACGAGCGATATCGACGTGGTCGGCATGTGGGTCACCGCGGACGGGCACATCCGGCAGGAACTGCGCGCCGACGGGCGTTACGACGAAGCGCGCGGCGAACGGCGCAGCGCCTACACCGGTCGCTACACGGTGACCGGGACCCACCTCGACTATGTGGACGACACCGGCTTCACCGCGACGGGCGACATCCGCGGCGGCGTGCTCTACCACGAGCATCTCGTCCTTCATCGCGAGTCCGCCGCCGGGCAGGCACGGCGATGAGCGGTGAGCCGGAGACCCGTGCGCGGGAAGGCGGACGCCTCGACGGAAAGGTCGCGTTGATCACCGGTGCGACCGGCGGCATCGGTCAGGCCACCGCGGAACTGTTCGCCCGTGAAGGAGCATGTCTGGTCGTCACCGACCTCTCCCAGGACACCACGGACGAGCTTGCCGCGCGCCTGAAAACCGGGGGCGCGGATGTGCTGGCGGTCCGCTTGGACGTCTCCTCGGCGGAGAGCTGGAGCGAGGCGATCGAGCTCGCCAGACGGCACTTCGGCCGCCTCGACGTCTTGGTCAACATCGCCGGTGTCGTGGACTGGCCCGGTATCGAGGAGACCACGAAGGACGGCTGGGACCGGGTGGTCGCGGTCAACCAGACCGGCACCTGGCTCGGGATGAAGACCGCCATGCCCCTGCTGCGTGCCTCCGGCAACGCCTCGGTCGTCAACACCTCGTCGGTGCTCGGCCTGGTCGGCAGCGGAGCCGCCGCCGCGTATCAGGCGAGCAAGGGAGCGGTGCGGCTGCTGACCAAGACCGCCGCCGTCGAATACGCCACCCGCGGAGTCCGGGTCAACTCGGTGCACCCCGGGGTCATCGCCACCCCGATGATCCAAGGCCTGCTCGACGAGCAGGGCGACGAACAACCCGACATCGTGCGCACGCCCTTGCGGCGCGCGGGCCGTCCTGCCGAGGTTGCTCCCTTGATGCTTTTCCTGGCCGGTGACGAATCCTCGTTCGTCACCGGCGCCGAGTTCGTGGTCGACGGCGGACTCACCGCACACTGATGACCGGTCCTGATGCTCAGCCGATCGCCAGTTGCTCGATGTCGCTACGGGCGAACATGAGCGTGTGCCCGGCCCGCATCGGCCGAAGCCTGCGTTGCGCGACAAGATCCATGACACCCGCGGGAGACGTGTGGAGTAGCTCCGCTGCCTCGTCGAGCAGGTCCCATAGGCCGTCAATCAGGACGTGTTCGTCCTCGTCGGCTATAGGCGCATGGTCCCGCTCAAGGATCACGGTGAGGATCAGCGCCCACCAGACGAGGTTGGCTCCTCCGTCGGCCTTGAGCACCAGGAACTCTCGGAAGTCGTCGAGGAGACGCCCGCTCGTGCCGAGGTCGAGTCCGGTGACAAAGGTGACCACCTGCCGGTAGTCGAGGTCACTGCCGCTGTTCGTGGAACGTCCTGATTCCGGCTGAACCGCTTGCCCTCGCAAGAGATGGTCAGCCGACGAGGGCCTGGGTGATCTGGCGGGCAGTCTGTGCGGCGACGCGGGGATTGACGGCGGCGTAGGAAAGGTAGGCGTTCAAACCGGTGGCCAGGGCCCAGCCGCGGCCGCGATTCCAAGTGGCGTCGTCCACGTCGAGTGCGGCGCGGAAGGTGGCTCGTGTTTCGGCCGACATGAGGGTGAAGGCGATGATCAGGTCGCAAGCCGGATCGCCGATCCCCAGCTCGCCGAAGTCGATGACCGCGCTCAGGCGGCCGCCGGTCGTCAACAGGTTGCCGGTGTGGAAATCGCCGTGGAACCAGACCGGTGGACGGTCCCATCCGGGCGCGGCGAGCGCGGCGTCCCACAGCTCGCTCATCGCTTCGGCGTCGAAGGTTTCGCCGGTTTGTGCGATGGCGGATCGTGTCGCCGTGTCCCGCGCGGCCAGAGTCCCGCCGGTGAGATCCTCGGTCGTATCGGTGTCGAACCGATGGAGCGCGGTCAGGAACTCGGCCAGCGCACCGGCGGCCTCGTGCGAGCCGGAAAGGGCGTCGACGGTCGCCACCTCGCCGTCCAGCCAGCGCGACACCGCCCACGGCCACGGATAGCCGAAGTCCGGTTCTCCCACCTCCACCGGCACGGGAACGGTCAGCGGCAGGTGCGGGGCGAGCCGGGGCAGCCACTCGGCTTCCTTCCTCGCCTGCTTGATCGCGCCGCTGTGGCGGGGCAGCCGAACGGACAGCTCCTCGCCCAGCCGGTAGATCACATGGTCCGACCCTGCCGGGGCGAACGGAATCAGCGGCAACTCGGCCCATCGAGGGAACTGTGTGTCGACCAGTCGCCTTGCCAGCTCGGCATCGATTGCCGGGGTTGTCTCGGCGGTCAAGAACAGCTCCTGTAGGTCGTAGCGGTCAGGGGAGAGAGGGTTTCATGGCCCTCGTCCTTCGCTCAACCAGTTTGATTTCGGCTGCCCGCCTCGGCCAAGGACATGGTCGGGAAACGGTGCGAGCAAAGATGAGGGCGCGAGGTGTCACTCAGGTGACTGGTGTGTGGAAATAGGGATGACCGGTCCGGCCACGTTTGCCTTGGCCCAACCGAATCTTCGGCGCGACACCCCTCGCTAGGCAGCGGGCGGGCGAGGTCCGTGCAGCAACACCGGCAGCACGCGATGCCCGTTGGAAATAAAGGAGTCGAGGGGCCGCAGCGCGTCCGGGGAGGTCGCGAGTGTCATGTCCGGGAACCGTTCGAACAGGGCGGGCAAGGCGATCGCCGCTTCCATCCGGGCCAGCGGCGCGCCGAGGCAGTGGTGCACCCCGAACCCGAACGCGACATGCGACTTGTCGGTGCGGGCGACGTCGAACGCGTCGGCGTCCTGGCCGTGCAGTGCCGGGTCCCGGCCGGCGGCGGCATAGCCCGCCAGAATCGCCTCGCCCTGCCGGATGACCACGTCGGCGACAGGGATGTCCTCGACGGCGTAGCGCAGCGGCAGGTGCGCCACCGGTGCCTGCCAGCGCAGCGTCTCCTCGATCGCGTCGGGCCAGGAGATCCGACCGGAGCGGATCTCGGCGAGCTGGTCAGGATGGGTCAGCAGCGCGATGATGGCCTGGTCGAGGAGGTTCACGGTGGTTTCGTGGCCTGCCGAGATGAACAGGATCAGGGTGTCGATCAGTTCGGTTTCGTCCAGCCGGGCGCCGTCGTCCTGGCTCTGCGCGGCGATGAGCGCGGTGGTGAGGTCTTCGCCTGGGGCCAACCGCTTGGCGGCGACGAGTTCGGTGAAGATCGAATGGATTTCCTGGTACGCGGCCAGCATCGTCTCTTGGCTCGCCGAGGTCTGGAAGAAGGTGTCGACTGCCTTGCGTAGCGTGGCGCGGGCCGAGTCCGGTACCCCGAACAGCTGGCAGATCACCTCGATGGGGACCGGATAGGCGAAACTCTCCCGCAAGTCAACGGGTTTGCCCGCGGGCAAACCCGCCATGCCGTCCAGCAGTCCGGTCACGATCCGGGTGATCCAGGGCTGCAGGGTGGCGATCCGGCGCGCGGTGAACGCCTGCGCCACGAGTGAGCGCAGCCGTTTGTGGTCGGCGCCGTACGCGGTGAACATGTTCCGCACCGAGACCCACACCAGCAACGGCCAGTCCGCGCTGATGTCGGCGAGCGCCGGCCAGTGTTGCCGAGCGTCTTTGGACACCCGGGGGTCGTTGAGCAGGCCGCGCAACAGTTCGTAGCTCGTCACCGACCAGGCCACCACGCCGCCCGGCAGTTCGACCTGGGTGATCGGGCCACGTTCGCGCAGCCGCTCGTTCTCGGCGTGGATGTCGTGACCGCTCGGGTCCAGCACCAGCGGACGTGTCACCGGAGATCCCCCTTTTCGGCGAATTGGCCGGAGTCCAGCGTGCCAGCCGTCGCCGTCGCCCGGCTACAGCCAATCGGTGGCATGCCCGGCAGGGCCCCGTCAGCCGAATGTGGCATTGGGGACCCTGAGCCTGGATCCACCGGCGTGTTTGTTGGATGGTCTTGATGGTGTTTGTTGATCATGTGTTTGGTGGGTGGGTGTGGTGGATCACCGGTCGTCGCATCCGGTG
>NZ_JBHRWK010000060.1:0-62029 GCF_042647925.1 Amycolatopsis speibonae | reverse complement strand
CAGACCTCACCAACCACGCCATCAACACCGGCATCACCCCACCAACGAAGATCAAACCAGCGAGTTGATTATCGGCGCGCCCTCAACGTCCGAAATCTTCCCCGCTCGGCCGCCGGCCGGAGTGTCCTCGAACTGTCAGGGAATGACCAGCACGGGGGCGGTTTCCGGGGTAGCAGCCGCGTCCGAACGGGTGGTTTCGGCGAGGTGCAGACCCGTGGTGCGGGGGGCGATCCGGTCGAGGTTCCACGAGCTCAGCAGCAACGCCACCTTCGATCGCATCTCGGTCCGCAGCCGCAGGAACGAGTCGGCGGGATCGGCGCCGACCTCGCCGAGCAGGAGCCACCAGGCCCACGCGGCCGCGCCGGCGTTGGCGACGAAGTCCGGGATCACCGGGATGCCACGAGCGGCCAGGCCCGCTTCGGCGTCCGGGGTGGTCGCCGCGTTGGCCGCCTCGATGACGACCTTCGCCTTGACCACGCCCTGGTTCCCGGCGCGCAGCGCGTAGGAGATCGCCGCCGGGACGAAGATGTCGGCCTCCGTCGCGACGATCTCGTCGCGGGGGAGCAGTTGGACGTCGGCGGGCAGCCGGCTCCGGTCGATTTCGCCGTACTCGTCGCGCAGGTCCAGTAGCGCGGGGATGTCGAGGCCTTCCGGCCGGTACAGCGTCCCGGCGGCGTCGGCGACCGCGACGACGTTCATTCCGGCTTCGTGCAGGTACCAGGCCGCGCCGCCGCCCATCGTGCCGATGCCCTGGATGGCGACCGTGGTCTTCTCGACCGGCCACTCCCACGCGTCGGCGACCCCGAGACAGGCCTGTGCGACGCCGTAGCCGCCGATGACGTCGCCGAGCAGGAGCCCACCGGGGACCGGGGTGCTCAACCCGGCCTGCACGCGGCGAAGGGTGTGCGCCGGATCGGCCGAACGGCGGATGGCTGCGTGGTACGACTGATCGAGCCCCAGCTTCGCGAACACCTCGTCGATCAGGTGCTGCGGCACGCCGAGATCCTCGGCGGTCACCCAGTGGTTGTCGATCCACGGTCGCAGGAACGCGCAGAACCGTTCCAGCACACCGAAAGCGCGTTCGTCCTTCGGGTCGAAGTCGATGCCGCCCTTGGCCCCGCCGACAGGCAGGCCGAAGGTCGCGGTCTTGTTCGCCATCCCCCTCGCCAGGTCCTCGACCTCGGTCATCGTGCAGCCCGCGCGCATCCGGGTCCCGCCTGTCGCGATGCCGGAAACCAGGCTGTGCACTACGAGAAAGCCGGTGGCACCGGTGACGGCGTCGGTCCAGATGAGCCTCATCAGCGGTTCGGCGTTCCTCGCGGCCATGCGGCCACCTCCTTCGGGATCTGGGGGTCGTGCTGCGCCACTTCCGAGGGTGCGCCCGAGCGGGTGCGGACGTCCATTTACCGAATCTGAACGATGACGTGCAGAAAAACTGGTGTAACGCCGCCCGACGCGTCGTCCGGCACCCGCCACCTCGCCCGATTACGTTGGAGGCATGGAGCTTTCGTTGCACCGCCTGCGGATGCTCCGCGAGCTGAGCAGGCGCGGCACCGTCACGGCGGCCGCGGCGTCGCTGCACTACACCGCTTCGGCGGTTTCGCAGCAGCTGGCTCAGTTGGAGCGGGACGTGGGCGCGAAGCTGTTCGAACGGTTCGGCAGACGGGTACAACTGACCGAACTGGGGCTGCTGCTCACCGAGCACGCCGAGGAGATCCTGGGGTCGGTCGAGCGGGCGACGCTGGCACTGGAGGAGGCACAGGAGACCGTCTCGGTCCGGCTCATGGCCGGGGTGTGGGCGTCGGTCGCTTCGGGGTTGCTGCCACCCGCGCTGGCCGCGCTGGCGGGCGCGCATCCGGGGATCCAGGTCCGGACCCGTGAACTGGCACCCGAGGACACCGCTGACGCCGTCCGTGACGGTGAGCTGGACCTGTCGTTCGTGATCGACTATTCCGACGCGCCGATGCCGTGGGACGCCGGGCTGGAGCGGGCGGTGATCGCGGTCGAACGGCTGCACGCCGCGGTGCCCGCCGGTGCCGTTCCCTCGGGCAGCGCGTCCCTGCCCGAATTGGCCGAGCATCCCTGGATCCTCGCCAGCCCGAAGAGTCACTTCGGCCGCGCGGTGCGCACGGCGTGTCACCGTCACGGGTTCGAGCCCAAGATCAACCACGAGGTCGAGGAGCAGTCGACGGCGATGGCGATGGTCCGGGCCGGGCTCGGGGTGACCCTCGTTTCGGATCTCGGACTGGGGCTCCGGCCGCCGGGGATCGACGTCGTCGCGTTGACCACACCGTTGCTTCGAACGGTTTCGATCGCCTATCGCAGGACCACGTCGCGGCGACCGGCCCTGCAGCTGGTGATCGGGGCGGTCCGCGACGCGGCCGCGGCGCTGGGCCTGGGCACCGAGCCCGCTTTGCCCTGATTCGTCCCGTCCTAAAAGGTGGTCCGCGAATCCTGCCCGGCAAGAACGCACCTGAAGTTGTCGGACCCCGCGTGTAGCGTCCGAAGTCAAGGTTTCTCAGTTATCGGACAACCTACTGGACGGCGGAAAGATGACTACTGTTCATGATTTCCCCGAGAAGTCCGGGAGCGCGTCGAACGCGACGGCGAAGGTCCTCTCGGACCGCGCCGAGGGCGAGGCGTATGTGGCTTCCGTGTGCTTCAAGCACGGGCCACCGAGACTCCTCGGCGTAGAGCTGGAATTCACCGTGCACTACGCCGACGAGCCCGCCCGGCCTCTCGACCCCGACGATCTCGCCACCGCGCTCGGCCCGCACACCCCGCGGACACTGCGCCCCGACAGCCCCGCCCTCCCGCTTCCGGCAGGTTCACCGCTGAGCCTCGAGCCCGGATGTCAGGTGGAGATCTCCGCTCAACCACAGACCACGCTGCGCCACCTGGACGCCGTCGTCTCGGCCGATCTGGCCCACCTCGAAACCCTTCTCACCGCCCGAGGCCTGTACCTGGGTGACACCGGGATAGACAGGCATCGTGCTCCCGCCCGCAAGCTGGGCACGCCTCGTTACGCCGCGATGGAGCGCCGCTTCGCCCCGATGGGCGACGGGGGCGCGACGATGATGTGCAGCACCGCGGGCCTGCAGGTCTGTGTGGACACCGGCGAGGCCGGCGATCTCGCCGACCGCTGGGCCGCGGTCCACGCGCTCGGTCCGCCTTTGCTGGCCACCTTCGCCAACTCCCGGGTCCACGCCGGACGGGACACCGGCCACGCGTCCGCGCGCTGGCTGGCCGTAATGGACACGGAAAAGGTCCGTACTCGCTCGGCGGAGCCGACCGGGGATCCGGCGGGGGAGTGGGCACGCAGGATCCTGGACACCCCGCTGATGGTCCTTCCCGGCGGCGACGGCCGCTGGGACGCGCCCGATTCCCTGACCTTCGCCGACTGGATCGAAGGGAGGGGAGAGGTCGCCGGACTCGGCAAGCCGACCGAGGACGACCTGGCCTATCACCTGACGACCTTCTTCACCCCGGTCCGTCCACAGGGGTACCTGGAGATCCGGTACCTGGACGCCCAGCCCGCGGCCAGATGGCTGCACCCGGTGGCCCTGCTGGCCGCGCTGCTCGCACGCCCGTCCACAGTGGGCAAGGTGCTCGAACTGTGCGAACCGGTCCTGGGCAGATGGGAGTGCGCGGCCCGGTTCGGCCTGGCCGACAGGGCGATCGCCACCGTCGCGAGCGAGGTGGTGGACCTCGGCTGTGCCGAACTCGGCATGACCGGTCTGCCGCCGGAGACCATCACCGAGATCAGCGAGGGCGTGCAGTCCCTCGTACGCGGTTCGAGGAGCACCCAGTCATGAGCGTGGAAAGCACCGAGATCAACCCGCTTCGCGCGTTGAGCCCGCAAGACCTGCGGGCTCACGCGGCCGAGGCACTCACCAGGGCCCGGGAGCGCAGTGTCGCGCTCACCGCCGTCGACGACGAAGAACTGGTCCGCCAGCACTCGAAACTGATGTCGCCGCTGGTCTGGGACCTCGCGCACATCGGCAGCCAGGAAGAGCTCTGGCTGGTGCGCGACGTCGGCGGCCGCGAGGCGCTCCGGCCGGACATCGACGACATCTACGACGCGTTCCAGCACGCCCGCGCGGACCGTCCGGAGCTGCCGTTGCTCGGCCCGGAGGAGACGCGCAAATACGTCCGAGAGGTCCGGGAGAAGTCCTTAGACATCTTGGAAAACGTTCCGCTGCAAGGCAGGCGGCTCACCGAGGACGCCTTCGCCTTCGGCATGATCACCCAGCACGAGCAGCAGCACGACGAGACCATGCTGGCCACCCACCAGCTCCGCAAGGGCGATCCGGTGCTGCACGCGCCCGCCCCGCCGACGTCGCGATCCGGGCGGCTGCCCGCGGAGGTGTTCGTGCCCGGAGGTGCCTTCACCATGGGCACCTCAGCCGAGCCGTGGGCGCTCGACAACGAGCGTCCGGCGCACGAGGTCGCGGTGGAGGCGTTCTTCATCGACACCACACCGGTCACCTGCGGGGCCTATGCCGAGTTTCTCGACTCCGGGGGCTACGAAGACCCGAAGTGGTGGAGTGAGCGCGGCTGGGCGTACCGCAGCGAGCACGGCATCCACGCGCCGCGCTTCTGGAAACGGGAGCAGGACGGCTGGTGGCGGACGCGGTTCGGCGTCTACGAAAAGGTGCCGGCCCTGGAGCCGGTGGTCCACGTTTCCTTCCACGAGGCGGAGGCGTATGCCGCATGGGCAGGCGGGCGTCTGCCGACCGAACGTGAGTGGGAGAAGGCCGCCCGCTTCGACCCGGCGACCGGCCGTTCGCGCCGATTCCCCTGGGGCGACGAGGAACCCGCTCCCGAGCACGCCAACCTCGGGCAGCGGCACCTGCGGCCCGCGGAGGTCGGCGCGTACCCGGCGGGCGCCTCACCACTGGGTGTGCACCAGCTGATCGGCGACGTCTGGGAGTGGACCAGCAGCGGATTCGAGGCGTATCCGGGGTTCGCCTCGTTCCCTTACAAGGAGTACTCGGAGGTGTTCTTCGGCGGGGACTACCGGATCCTGCGTGGTGGCTCGTTCGGCACGGACGCGGCGGCCATCCGCGGCACCTTCCGCAACTGGGACCATCCGATCCGGCGGCAGATCTTCTCCGGGTTCCGCTGTGCCCGGGACGCTCGGCCGAGCGAGGTGGCCTGAGCGGCATGTGCCGTCACCTCGCGTATCTCGGCGAGCCGATTTCGCCGGCCGAGACGGTCTTTCACGCCCCTCATTCGCTGCTCGTGCAGTCCTACGCCCCGGCCGACATGCGGGGCGGCGGTTCGGTCAACGCGGACGGGTACGGCCTCGGCTGGTACACCGAGGCCCCCGATCCGCTGCGGCTGCGCCGGTCCGCTCCTTTGTGGACCGACGGTGACCTGCCCGCGCTGGCCGGGTCGGTGCGGTCGCACGCCTTCATGGCGGCGGTCCGGAACGGCACGACGGGGATGCCGGTGATCGAGGCGGCGAACGCGCCGTTCACCGGCGGCGGTTACCTCTTCAGCCACAATGGAGTGGTGAAGGGCTGGCCGGATTCGATGGCCGAACTCGCCGCGAAACTGCCGATCACCCGCCTTCTGACGCTGGAAGCGACCACGGACTCGGCGCTGCTGTGGGCTTTGCTGCGTGAGCGGCTCGAAGCGGGCGAAGACCCGCTCGCGGCCGTCACGTGGCTGACCGGAGTGGTCGAGGAGGCTGGGCCTGGTTCGCGGCTCAACCTCCTGCTGACCGACGGCCGGACGCTCATCGGCACGGCGTGGACGCATTCCCTGTCCTATCGGGACACCGGTGGAGGTGTGCTCGTCGCGTCGGAACCGTGCGACGACGATCCCGGCTGGATCCCCGTTCCCGACCACCACGCCGTCCGGGTCACCGGCGAAGGCGTGCGAATCCTTCCCCTCGAAGCCGATCGGAGCCCTGAGGCACGATGACCGAAGTGGACCTCGACGTACATCACAGCGAATCGGACATCACCGAGCAACTGCGCTCGGACGTCCGCGCAGGCCTGGAGGCCGACCAGAAGTGGTTGTCGCCCAAATGGTTCTACGACGCGCGCGGCAGCGAACTGTTCGAGAAGATCACCGCCCTGCCCGAGTACTACCCGACCCGGAGCGAACGGGAGGTGCTCGCCGCGCGCGGCGGCGAGATAGCGGAAAGCTCCGGCGCGCACACCCTGGTCGAGCTCGGCTCCGGGTCCAGTGAGAAGACCCGCCTCCTCCTCGACGCGCTCACGAAACACGGCACGTTGAAGGAGTTCGTGCCGCTCGACGTCTCCGAAACCGCGCTGGCGGAAGCCGCCGAAGCCATCACGGCCGACTACCCGTCACTCGAAGTCCGCGGTGTGGTCGGCGACTTCACCCGGCATCTCGACCTGCTGCCGGGTGACCGGCCGCGGCTGGTGGTCTTCCTCGGTGGCACGATCGGCAACTTCCTCCCCGCCGACCGTGCCACCTTCCTGCGCTCGGTCCGCGATGTGCTCGACGAAGGGGAGTGGCTTCTCCTCGGGACGGACCTGGTGAAGGACCGGGAAACGCTGGAACGCGCCTATGACGACGCGGACGGGGTGACCGCCGAGTTCAACCGCAACATGCTCCACGTGATCAACAACGGTCTCGGCGCGAACTTCGATCCGGCCGCCTTCGACCACGTCTCGTATTGGGACGAGGAGAACGAATGGATCGAAATGCGCCTGCGCGCGCGTGAGGCCTTGTCCGTCGACATCCCGGGCGCCGACCTGCGGGTGAAGTTCGCCGAGGGCGAATACGTGCGCACCGAGATCTCCGCGAAGTTCCGGCGGGAGGGAATCGCCGCCGAACTGGCCGATGCCGGATTCGCGGTGGAGAAATGGTGGACGGACTCGGAATCGCGCTTCGGGGTGAGCCTGGCAAGATCTGTCCGTGACTAACCCTCTCACCTTGCTCGCTCGCGCGCTCGGCACGAAACCGTGGCTGATGGGGCTCGCGGGCGGGATCATCTGGGTGGACAAGAAACTCCACCGCCTGTTCAAGGGGAAGGTGAGCCTGGTCGCGCTGGCCGGGCTCCCTTCCCTGCGGCTGACCACGACGGGCCGCAAGAGCGGTCTGCCTCGCAGTACCAACCTTTTGTACTTCCCGCACGATGGGGACTTCGTGCTCGTCGGCTCCAATTGGGGGAGGCCGAACGATCCCGCGTGGACACACAACCTGCGTTCGCATCCCGACGCGGCCGTCGCGCTGGCGGGCAAGGAGATCCCGGTCAGGGCCAGGGAACTCCTCGCCGGCGAGTATGAAGCGATGTGGAAACTGCTGCTGGACTTCTGGCCCGGTTACTCCATGGAGGAGCAAGCCGCTCGCCGTGTGTTACCGATTTTCGAGTTAAAGACAACCACTCGATAGGTTCGTACCATCCTTTCGGCCGGTGACTGGGTTACCGCCTTGTGCGAGGCTCGCTTGGTGTTACGCGCCGTGACGTCGACGGCGCACCGTGCGACGTGGTCCGACACGTCGCAAGCCGAGGGAGGAGTCGTTTTGCCGAGATCCACAAGGAGGCCGGTGCGCGGTTTCGCACTGGTAGGGGCACTCGTGGCCGGCGCCGCGTTGACCGGCGCGTCCGGGACGGCTGTCGCCGCCCAGGACGCCGGGACGTCCGCCGCCCAGGTCGGCGTGACCGCGCCGGTGACCTGGGGTGCCTGCACGGCGGACCAGGTCCGCGGTGTTCCCGCAGATCAGGTCAAGTTCTACAGCTGCGCGCGGTACCGCGTACCGATCGACCACGACAACGCGGCGCTCGGCACCATCGACATCGCGATGCTGAAGCGGGCGGCGAAGACGCCCGACAAGAAGGTCGGCTCACTGTTCCTCAACCCGGGCGGCCCCGGCGGCTCCGGGTTCCGGATGCCGATCGGCGCGGCGAACTACTTCCAGCCCCAGGTGCTGGACCGGTTCGACCTGATCGGGTTCGACCCGCGCGGGGTCGGCGCCAGCAACCCGCTCAAATGCTTCACCACGCAGGAGGACGCGAACGACGTCTTCGCCGCGCAGATCCCCGTGCCGTTGTCGCGGCAGGAGATCTCCGGCACGCTGGCGTCGTACCGCGACTACGGCCAGTTCTGCAAGAACAACGCCGGTGGCCTGCTGAACCACATGTCCACCAAGGACGTCGTGCGTGACCTCGACAAGATGCGGGCGGCGGTCGGCGACCAGAAGCTGACCTTCGTCGGCTTCTCGTACGGGACCCTGATCGGGTCGACGTACACGTCGATGTTCCCGAAGCAGAGCCGGGCCATCGTCATCGACGGCAACGTCGACCCGGCGCTGCGCACCAGCGACGGCGTGCAGTACGACCGTGAGCGGGCACGCGGGTTCGAGATCTCGCTGGACGGTTTCCTGCGCAAGTGCGCGCAGGTCGGGCCGAAGTGCTCCTTCAGCTCGGGCACGCCGCGGGAGAAGTTCGACGAGATCCGCGACTACCTGCGCCAGCAGCCGATCAAGCTGCCGGACGGGAGCAGCTACGACATCAACGCGTTCACCAGCACGGTCTCCGGTGTGCTGTACTCGCCGACGTCGTTCCCGCCGCTGGCCGACGACCTGCAGGCGCTGTACAACGTCGTCCACCCGCCGTCGGCGCAGACGCAGACGGCCCAGGCCGTCGAGCTGAAGGTGCTGCGGTCGGGAGCGAACGGGCGCGCGGACGCGGACCCGGACAGCCCGTACACCGGTGACGACTCCTACTTCGCCGTGAACTGCTCGGACAAGAAGATCACGGTCAAGCAGGAGAAGGTGCCGGAGATCGCCGCGAAGTGGGAGAAGGAATCGCCCACTTTCGGTCGCTACCAGGCGTTCTCGGACGTGGCGGGCTGCCCGGTGTGGCCCGCGAAGAAGCCGGACGTCTACCGCGGCCCGTGGCAGGCCAAGACCGACACCCCGGTGCTGGTCGTCGGCAACTACTACGACCCGGCGACCCAGTACCTGTTCGCGAAGCGGATGGCCGACGAGCTGGGCAACGCCCGGCTGCTCTCGGTCGACGCCTTCGGGCACTGCATCCTGGGTGACTCGCTCGGGGTGGACAAGGTGACGGCCGACTATCTGATCGACCTGAAGATCCCGGCCAACGGCCAGGTGTTCCAGCCGAACGTCCAGCCGTTCGAAACCACTGCCTGAAACCTGGGCTCGTGAACACGAAGGCCACCGTCGCGACGGTGGCCTTCGTGGCGTCCGGGGACCGGTCCCGGGCGACCTGCCCTAGGTTTCCGGGCGGGGAGGCTGGACGAACCGGGGCGAGCTTCTCGCTCCGGTTGTCCGGGTGGGTAACCAGGGCACCGGCCGAGACCTCCGGTGCACCTGGCCCCCGCCCGCCGACCGGTGTCGGTAGCTCACTGACCGCGGCATGCTGGACGAATGGATCCCGTCCGGGCCGCCCACGACCTCGTCACCGCTCGTTTCCCCGGTGCACGCGCCGCGATTCTGGGTGGCAGCGCGAACACCGTGCGCCGGACACCGTTCTCGGATCTCGACATCGTCGTGTTCCTCGACGGCCCGCCCGCGCCTTACCGCGAGACGACCGAGCACGAGGGCTCGCCGGTGGAGTGGTTCTGCCACACCCCGGTGTCTTACGAAGCGCTAGTCGAGCGGGAGACAGCGGACCGGCGTTCGCCTCTGCTGCACATGTGCGGCGAAGGCGTCGTGCTGCTCGACCGGGACGGGTTCGGCCATCGGACGAGCGAGGAGGCCCGGGCGCGGCTGCGCTCCGGGCCTCCACCGCTTTCCACTGCCGAACTGGAGGATCACCGCTACCGGCTCACCGATCTCCTGGACGACCTCGACGGCGCGGACGATCCCGACGAGCTGATCTTCATCGCGGACAGACTGCTGATCGCGGTGGCTGAGCTGGTCCTCGTCGTGCGAGGCCGATGGCGTTCACACGGCAAGTGGCTCTTACGCCGGCTTCGCGAAGCCGACCCGGAGCTCTCTCGGGAACTCCTGCTCAGCTACCGCAATGCGGTCTGCGCGGGAGACCCGGAGCAGTTGCGACGGGTCTCCCGCGATGTCCTCAACGGCGTCGGAGGCCGTCTCCTCCTCGGCTACCGGCGGGACGCTCCCGCCGGTCTCAGACGTTGACGCTCGCGTGGGTGTCCAAGCCGTAGTTCGTGGCGTACGCGTTCTCGACCCCGACCAGCAGGTCGACGATCTCGAAGTACCGGTCCCAGAACGGCGTCTCGCGCAGTGCCTCGATGAGCAGCTGGTACGAGTGGTGGTCCTCGGCTTCCCAGACCCACACGTCGGTCACGCGCGCGGAGTAGAACTCGGTGTCGAAGAACCGGGACCGGACTCCCTTCACCTTGCTCTCGATCACCGGGAGGACTTCGGTGGTGAAGGCCTCCACGCGCTGCTCGACGGTGAGGCCGAGCCATTCGGGCGTGGTCTTCACCAGGATGAAAGCGGTCACTTCGGACATGGTGTTGCTTCCTTTCAGGCGTAGGCGCCGGCCTCGATGTCCCCGGCCAGGGTCGGTCCGAAGGGGGCCCACTTGAGGAGTTCGCGGGTGTGCTCGCTCGACGCGGACATGTCCAGCGCGAAGAACCGGCCGACGAAGCCGAAGTGCTCGGCGCCGTTCTCCGGCGCGACGGACACCACGGGGACGTCGAGCATCCGTCCGACGGCTTCGGCGATTTCCTTTGTCGTGACGGCTTCTTCGGCGACAGCGTGGAGCAGCGAGCCGGTGGGCGCGCCTTCCAGCCCCAGCCGGACGAGCCGGGCCGCGTCGGTGCGGTGCACCGCCGCCCAGGCCTTGGTGCCGTCGCCGAGGTATCCGGAGACGCCGTGCTTGCGGGCGGCCGCGACAAGCCCCGAGACGAAGCCGTGGTCGCCGACGCCGTGGACCGACGGCGCGAAGCGGGCGCTGATCACCCGCATGCCCTTTTCGGCGTATTCGAGGGCGAGGTTCTCGCTGCCGCCTCGGTGAGAGTCGGGGCCGACGGCGGGGGAGAGATCGGTTTCGGCGGCGGGACGCCCCGTGGCCAGGGTCGAGAGCCCCGCGGCGAGAACGAAGGCCCGTCCCGTCCCGGTCAGCGCGTCGGCGAAGGTTTCGACGGCTGCTCGCTCGGCGCGGTTGGACTCGGCGGGGTTCGCCCAGTCGTGTTTGTTCGCCAGGTGGATGACCGCCTCGGCTTCGTCGGCGCCGGCGCGGAGGCCGGCGAGATCGTCCAGGTCGCCGCGGCGGACCCGGGCCCCCTTCCGCTCCAGCGTGGCGGCGGAGGCGTCCGAGCGGGCGAGGCCGGTGACCTCGTGGCCGGCGTCGAGCAACTCGTCCACGACGGCCGAGCCGATCCAGCCGGTCGCTCCGGTGACGAATACGTGCATGGGATAACTCCTTCTATTTGGTGTTGCGGGAAAGGCGTGATTGCAGGACGACGAGCGCCCCGAGGACGAGCACACTCACGCCGATCACCCGCAGGGCCGTGCTCGTACTGGTGACGAACGCGGAAATCACTTCGGGGGCGCGGCCGGGCGCGATGGCGAGGGCCTGCGCCACGGTGTGCGGATCGTGCTCCGCACGGAGGTCGGACGGCAGCGCGGCGACGAACTGTCCGGTGAGGACGGTGCCGATGACCGCGACGCCGAGCGCGCTGCCGAACTCGCGGGTGGTGGCTTGCAGCCCGGCGCCGACACCGGCCTGAGCCGGCGGCAGCGAACCGGAGATCGCGGCGGACAGGGTCGGAAGGGCCAGCGTGACACCGATGCCGGTCACCACGAGCCAGGCCGCGTAGACAGGGTACGGCGTCGAAGCGTCGTTTGTGGACAGTCCGACGAGGCCGCAGCCGCAGAAGACGAACGCGATGGCGACGGTGGCGTCGACGCCGACGCGCTGGACGAGCTTGCCCACCTTCCGCGCGCCGAGGACGACCGGCACTGTCAGCGGGATGATCCCCAGCCCGGTCAGCAGCACACTGAATCCCTTGCCGTACTGCAGGAAGGACGCGTTGACGTAGAACAGCGCGAACATCCCGAAGAAGATCGCGGTCATGCCGAGACAGGCACTGCGCAGCGCGGGCACGCGGAACAACCGGGGATCGAGCAGCGGATGCTCGGCCTTAAGTTCCACGAACGTCCACAGGGCGAACAGCACGACCGAACCGGCGAACCCGGTCAGGACGATCGGGCTGCCCCAGCCTTTTTCGGGCCCTTCGACGATGCCGAGCAGCAACGCGACCGACGCGCCGACGAGCAGGACTGCGCCGAGCGGGCCGATCGGCCGGTCGCGCCGCGGGGACACCGGCGCGATCCGGGCGACGAGCGCGGCGAGCACCAGGGAGAGCGGGACAGCGGCCGCGAACAGCCAGCGCCACGACCCTCCGGACAGCACCGCGCCGCCTCCGACGTTCCCGACGGCACCGCCGATCCCGGTCATCGACGCCCAGGTCGCGATGGTCACGCCCTTGCGTTCGGCGGGCACCGCGTGCAGCAGGACGGCGAGCGTGTTGGGCAGTACGGCGGCGGCGCCGACCCCGGTGATCGCCCGGCCCGACAGCAGGACCGGCACGTTCGGCGCGACAGTCGACAGCAGCGCGCCGATCGCGAACAGCGCCAGGCCGGCGAGCAGGACCCCCTTGCGGCCGAAGCGGTCGCCCGCGGCGCCGCCTGGGATCACGAGACAGGCGAAGAAGACGACGTAGGTGTCGACGATCCAGATCAGCGCCGACGCGGACGGGTGGAGGTCGCTCGCGGCCAGCATCGGGACGGCGAGGTTGATCGCGGCGACCATCCCGACCACGAGCACGACACAGGCGCACATGGCGGCCAGCAGGCCGGTTCGCGAGACCGGACGGCTCGCCGCGGCTGCGGCGTCGTCACGGAGGTGAAGTCGGAGTGGCATGTCCGCAAAGCTATTGACCAGCGTGGCCTTCGTGCCACGCAACTTTGGCAAAGAGTAGTTGCGTAAGATGCAACTATGGCCGATCAGCTGGACCTGAACCTTCTACGGGTGTTCGATGCGTTGCTGCGGGAGGGCAGCGTGACGGCGGCCGCTGAGCGGTTGCACCTGTCGATCCCGGCGGCGAGCCGGGCGCTGGGCAGGTTGCGGCGGGCGATGGGGGACCCGATCCTGGTGCGCGCCGGCCGCGGGATGGTGCCGACGCCGTTCGCGCTCCGGACCGTGCCGCGCGTGCGATCGCTGCTGGACGAGGCGTCCGCCCTGATCAGCGCCGACCGCGACCTGGCGATCGGCGATCTCGAACGCACCTTCACCATCCGCATCAACGACGGCGTCGCCGCGACACTCACCACCGCGGCCGTCGAGGCGACCGCCGCCGTCGCGCCGGGTGTGGTCCTGCGTTTCGTGGCCGAAGGCAGCGAGAGCACCGAAGCGCTGCGGGACGGTTCGGTGGATCTGGACATCGGGGCCGGTGACGTCACCGCTCCCGACATCCGTGCGATGCCGCTGTACCGCGAACGAGTGGTCGGGATCGTCAGGGCGGACGGTCCGCTCGGCGGCACACGGCGTCCGACGCTGGCCCAGCTTTGCCGGTATCCGCACGTTTCCGCCTCCCGGCGCGGCAGGGGCAGGGGGCCGCTCGACGACGTGCTCGAAGCGGCCGGCCTCCAGCGCCGGGTCGCGGCGGTCGTCCCCACGTCGGCCGTCGCCGCGTTCCTCGTCTCGTCGAGCGACTACGTCGGACTCGTGCCCTCTCGGCTCGCCGAGCAGTACGGCCGGTCGCTCGGCCTTCGCTGGTTCCCGATCCCCGCTGACCTCCCGGAGATCGAAGTCTGCCTGCTCTGGCACGCGCGCCTCGACGCCGATCCGGCCCAGCGCTGGCTACGCGAAACGATCCGCGACGCGCTCAAGTCCCTGTGAGCCCGTCCACGCGAGGGGTGGCCGGACGGCGGTCCGGTGGTACAGTCCCGAAGGTTGATCAACACCGATCGAGCAAGAAAGCGAGGTGAGCGGCACATGCCGGAAGACAGTTCTGGATCGACCGGAAGCGGTCGCCGTTCACCCGTGTGCGCGGTGCGCTGACCCTTTCCGGTCTCCTTTCCCTGTCTGGCTTTGTGTACGCACGCCAGAAAAGAGCCGGAATCATGAACACCTTCGAAATGCTGCTCAGGGTCGGCACCGGCGTCGGCCTCGGCGCCGTCATCGGCATCGAGCGCCAGTACCGCGCCCGGATGGCCGGACTCCGCACCAACGCCCTCGTCGCCGTCGGCGCCACCCTCTTCGTCCTGTTGTCCGCCCACGGTTTCGGCGGGCTGAACACCAGTGGTGACGCCGACCCGACGCGGGTCGCCGCCCAGATCGTCTCCGGCATCGGCTTCCTCGGCGCCGGGGTGATCCTGCGGGACGGACTGAACGTCCGCGGGCTCAACACCGCCGCCACGCTGTGGTGCTCGGCGGCCGTCGGATCCCTTGCGGGAGCGGGACTTTACGTCGTCGCGCTCGCCGGGACCGTGGTCATCGTCGGGGTCAACGTGCTGTTGCGCCCGCTCGGCCGCGTCGTCGACCGTCGCCCGGACAACCGTGACGAGTGCTCGGAGCAGGAAGAGCCCGAGAGGGCCTGACGAAGTGGGTCGGGTTGGTCGTGAGTGGTAAGTGCCGTTAGAACGGCACTTACCACTCACGACCAACCCGACCCACCACTTGCAGGTACGCCTGTCAGTTCAGCAGTCCAGGAAGTCAAGCAATATCCGCGAAAACCTGCCGGGCTTCTCCAGGTTGACCATGTGCGCGACCCCGGGAACGACGAGTTTCCGGGCGTCGCGTGCCTCGGTTTCGATCCGGTCGGCGATGGCGAGGATGTCCGAGGAATCCAGATCACCCACCAGCGTCAAGGTGCGCGGCGTCAGCTCGCCGACGCGTTCGATGGCCCGCAGTTCGTCCATCAGCATGAACCCGCTGCCGCGGTGCCGGGTGATCGTCTGCGTGTACATCTCCTGGCACCGTCGCCGGACGTCCTGGTCGACGACTCCCGGGACACGGTGCGGACCGTCCACCCACATTCGCAGGATGCATTCGATGGCGGCAGGGAGATCGCCCCTGGCGCCCGCTTCTTCGAGCTTCTTGTTCTGCTCCAAGACAAAGGGATCCTTGGTCACCATGGCGCTGAGCCCGGTCGCCACGAGGACGAGGTTCTCGACCAGGTCCGGGTGGGTCAGCGCGAAGTCGACCGCGATCCGCCCGCCGCCGGACAGTCCGACCAGTGAGGCGCGGGGGAGCGACAGCGCCCTCATCAGCTCGCGGAGATCGTCGTAGTGCCTGAACCGCTCTGTCGGCGTGGACGACTCGCCGTGTCCGCGCGCGTCGTACCGGATGACGGTGTGACGCCGTTCGAGTGTCGTCATCTCGGCGTCCCACATCCGCGAGTCGAGCATCCCGCCGTGCAGCAGGACGATCGGATCGCCCTCGCCCCGGATCTCGTACGCGAGCTCGCCGTTCTCGACCTGAATCCGTCCGTGGGCCATGTGCCCACGCTACCGAAAAACGACGAAGGCCCCTTTCCCCAAAGTGCGGGGAAAGGGGCCGACGCGGGCGATGCCTACGCCTGGGTCATCTTCCGCAGGACGTACTGCAGGATGCCGCCGTTGCGGTAGTAGTCCGCCTCACCCGGGGTGTCGATGCGGACGTCCGCGTCGAACTCCACCTTGGTGCCGTCGGTCTTCGTCGCGGTGACGTGGACCGTGCGCGGGGTTTCGCCGTCGTTCAGCTTCGTGATGCCCGTGATGTCGAACGTCTCGGTGCCGTCGAGGCCGAGCGACGAGGCCGACTCGCCTGCCGGGAACTGCAGCGGGATGACGCCCATGCCGATCAGGTTCGACCGGTGGATGCGCTCGAACGACTCGGTGATCACCGCGCGCACGCCCAGGAGCGAGGTGCCCTTGGCCGCCCAGTCACGCGACGAACCGGAGCCGTACTCCTTGCCGCCCAGGACGACCAGCGGGATGTCCTGCGCCGCGTAGTTCTGCGCCGCGTCGTAGATGAACGACTGCGGGGCGTCGTCCTGGGTGAAGTCGCGGGTGTAGCCGCCCTGCACGTCGTCCAGCAGCTGGTTGCGCAGCCGGATGTTCGCGAAGGTGCCGCGGATCATGACCTCGTGGTTACCGCGACGCGAGCCGTAGGAGTTGAAGTCCTTCTTCTCCACACCGTGCTCGGTCAGGTACTGCGCGGCCGGGGTGCCCGGCTTGATCGCGCCGGCGGGGGAGATGTGGTCGGTGGTGACCGAGTCGCCCAGCTTCGCCAGCACGCGCGCGCCGGCGATGTCGGTGACCGCCGACGGCTCCGCCTTCATGCCCTCGAAGTACGGGGGCTTCCGGACGTAGGTGGACTCCGTGTCCCAGTCGAAGGTCTTGCCCTCGGGGGTCGGCAGCGACTTCCACCGCTCGCCACCGTCGAAGACGTCGGCGTAGTCCTTGGTGAACATCTCCTGCGTGATCGCGTAGTCGATGGTCTCCTGGATTTCCGTGGCCGAGGGCCAGATGTCCTTCAGGAAGACGTCGTTGCCTTCGGTGTCCTGGCCGAGCGGCTGGTTCTCGAAGTCGAAGTCCATCGTGCCGGCGAGCGCGTACGCGATGACCAGCGGCGGCGACGCGAGGTAGTTCATCTTCACGTCGGGGTTGATGCGGCCTTCGAAGTTCCGGTTACCCGAGAGCACCGAAACCGCGGTGAGGTCGTTCTCCTGGATCGCCGCGGAGATCTCGTCCGACAGCGGGCCCGAGTTGCCGATGCAGGTGGTGCAGCCGTAGCCGACCAGGTGGTAGCCCAGCTTCTCCAGGTACGGCCACAGGTTGGCCTTGGTGTAGTAGTCCGTGACGACCTGCGAACCCGGCGCCATCGAGGTCTTGACCCACGGCTTGACCGCGAGACCCTTGTCGACCGCGTTCCGCGCGAGCAGCGCCGCGCCGAGCATGACCGACGGGTTGGAGGTGTTGGTGCAGGAGGTGATCGAGGCGATCACCACGGCGCCGTGGTCGAGGATGAACTCGCCGCGGTCGGACGTGCTGACCTTGACCGGGTTGGTCGGGCGGCCGCTGTGGCCGTTCGCCGCCGACTGGACCTCGACCGCGTCCTCCTCCTTGAAGGAGAGGGCGGCGGGGTCGCTGGCCGGGAAGGTCTCCTCGACGCTCTCGTCCACGTTGGTGTGCGGGACCTGCTCGCCGCCGACGTAGTCGTGGATCGACTTGCGGAACGAGTTCTTCGCGTCGGTGAGCTCGATGCGGTCCTGCGGGCGCTTCGGGCCGGCGATCGACGGGACGACCGTCGACAGGTCCAGCTCGATGTACTCGGAGTACTCCGGCTCGTGCGACGGGTCGTGCCAGAGGCCCTGCTCCTTGGCGTACGCCTCGACGAGCGCGACCTGCTCCTCGGAGCGGCCGGTGAGCTTGAGGTAGCGGACGGTCTCCTCGTCGATCGGGAAGATCGCCGCGGTGGAGCCGAACTCCGGGCTCATGTTGCCGATGGTGGCGCGGTTGGCCAGCGGCACCGCGCCGACGCTCTCGCCGTAGAACTCGACGAACTTGCTGACCACACCGTGCTTGCGCAGCATCTCGGTGATGGTGAGCACGACGTCGGTGGCGGTGACGCCGGTCGGGATCTCGCCGGTGAGCTTGAAGCCCACGACGCGCGGGATGAGCATGGAGACGGGCTGGCCCAGCATGGCCGCCTCGGCCTCGATGCCGCCGACGCCCCAGCCCAGCACGCCAAGGCCGTTGACCATGGTGGTGTGCGAGTCGGTGCCGACGCAGGAGTCGGGATACGCCTGGCCGTTGCGGGACATGACCGTGCGTGCGAGGTGCTCGATGTTGACCTGGTGCACGATGCCGGTGCCCGGCGGGACGACCTTGAACTCGTCGAAGGCGCCCTGGCCCCAGCGCAGGAACTGGTAGCGCTCGCGGTTGCGCTCGTACTCGATCTCGACGTTGCGCTCGAAGGCGTCGGCGCGGCCGAAGACGTCGATGATGACCGAGTGGTCGATGACCAGCTCGGCGGGCGCCAGCGGGTTGACCTTGTCCGGGTCGCCGCCGAGGTCGGTGACGGCCTCGCGCATGGTGGCGAGGTCGACGACGCAGGGCACACCGGTGAAGTCCTGCATGATCACGCGGGCGGGCGTGAACTGGATCTCGATCGACGGGTCCGCACTGGCGTCCCAGTTGCCGAGCGCGCGGATGTGGTCGGCGGTGATGTTCGCGCCGTCCTCGGTCCGCAGCAGGTTCTCGAGCAGGATCTTCAGGCTGTAGGGAAGGCGCTGGGAGCCCTCGACCTTGTTCAGGCGGAACACCTCGTAGGAGGCGTCGCCGACCTTCAGCGTGTCTTTGGCGCCGAAGCTGTCCTTGCTGGCAGGTGCTGTCACTTCTTACTCCAGTGGCGGGTCAGTTCGGTGTGTTCTCCTGGCCGTTCGGGTCGGCCCGGAGCGAGTGTTGCGCACCCCCACCGTAAGTCCGGACCCGGGATGGCACACCTCGTTCGTCCCTTCAAACAGTACGCCTGTACTTTTTGGCTGGCAACCCGACACGCGGGTAGGGAACATCTCATCGACCTGCGTCCATTCGAGTGACGAAACGTTCGTCTGTTCGTCCCCCGTTGAGGGGAAATGGTGCCTACGGTGTGTAAGTTCCTGGTGGTGCTTCTGGTAATGCTGTTACTGCAGTGGCACAGTGAGCTCGTCGTTCAAGATCAGGAGGTGGGCGGATCGTGCGTGGTGAAACCGGGTCAGGGGCCGGTGCCCGCCGTGGCGTGACCATCGGCGCGCTCGGCATCGCCCTGTTGCTCGGGGTGACCGGCACGGGTCTCGCGGTCCCGCCGCCCCCGCCGAACCCCAGCGACTCCGAAATCAACTCCAGCAAGGCCGACGCCAACGCCAAGGCGGGCGACGTCGGCAGGCTCACGAACCAGCTGGCCCAGGCCGAGTCGAAGCTCGCCCAGCTCAACGACGACGTCGAGCTGAAGATGGAAGAGGCCAACAAGGCGAGGGTCGACGCCGACACCGCGCAGGACGAAGCCGCGCAGGCGGACCGCGAAGCGCAGTCCGCGCGCACCGAATCCGATGCCGCGCAGGCGACCATCGACAAGGCCCGCGCCGACCTCGACAAGTTCGCCGCCGCCAGTTTCCAGCAGGGCAGCACCATCGGTTCGGTGTCGGCGTACATCACCGCCGACAGCCCCAAGGAACTGCTCGGCCGCGCCCAGCTGCTCGACGCGGTCGGCGGCAGCAGGCTGAACGCGCTCGACACGATGAAGCGCGCGCAGACGGAGAAGTCCAACAAGGACGCGACGGCGCGCAAGAAGCTGGAGATCGCGCAGGAACGCAAGCGCGCGGCCGAGGCGGCCAAGCACGAGGCCGACAACGCGCAGAGCGCCGCGCAGCACGCGCAGGACACGCAGTCCACGCAGAACGAGAAGCTCGAAGCCGACAAGACGAGCGTCGAGAAGCAGCTCTTCGAAGCGCAGCAGAAGGTCAGCGGGCTGCAGGGACAGCGGCAGCGCTACGACGACTGGAAGGCGCAGAAGGCCCGCGAGGACGAGGAGCGCGCTCGTCAGGCCGCTCTCGCCGCGTCGAGGCCCAGCCAAGGCGGCGGTGGCCGCCCGTCGAGCGGCAGGCCGGTCCAGTCGGCTCCCGCCGGGGCGAGTGTCGAAGCGGCCGTCCAGCGGGCGTTGTCGCAGCTGGGACTCCCGTACGCGTGGGGCGGCGGCAACACCTCCGGTCCGACGCGCGGTATCCGTGACGGCGGCACGGCCGACCGGTACGGCGACTACCTGAAGATCGGCTTCGACTGCTCGGGCCTGATGATCTACGCGTTCGCCGGGGTGCGGGCGCTCCCGCACTACAGCGGATACCAGTACAACGCCGGGCGGAGGGTGCCGCTTTCGCAGATGCGCCGCGGCGACATGCTCTTCTGGGGCGGCGGCGGAGGCATCCACCACGTCGCGATGTACCTCGGGAACGGGCAGATGGTCGAGGCGCCCCAGTCGGGCCTGCGGGTCCGGGTCGCGCCGGTGCGCTACGGCGGCATCATGCCGTACGCGGCCCGCTTGATCGGCTAGGCGTGGCGTACGCGGGGATCGTGCTGGCTGGCGGTGCCGCGCGCCGCCTGTCCGGTGTGGACAAACCCGCGCTCCCCGTTGGCGGGAAACCGTTGCTGGCCAGGGCTCTGGCCGCCCTTGTGGACGCCGACCCGGTGATCGTGGTCGGCCCCGAACGGCCGGGTTTCGGCGATGTGCTGTGGACGCGGGAGTCCTCGCCCGGAGCGGGTCCGGTGGCCGCGCTGGCGGCCGGTCTCGCGTTGGTGCGCACGGAGATCGTCGTCGTGCTGGCCGGGGATCTCGCCGGCGTCCGGTCGTCCACTGTGGATCGGTTGGTGACTTCGCTCGGCGCCGCGTCCGGTGCGGTGCTGGTCGACGGCTCGGGGGAGCGGCAGTGGCTCCTCGGTGCCTGGCGTGCGGAGGCGCTGTGCGGCGCCTTGCCGGAGACGGTCGAGAACGCGTCGTTGCGGCGGACGCTGGGTGGGCTGGAGATCGTCGAGGTGCCCGAAGAGCCGGGAGAGAGCGACGACATCGACACGCCGGAGGACCTCGACCGCTGGTCGTGAGAGCCCCTTCACAGCCGTCATACCGCTGATCGGGTTGGCTACCTTCACGAACGGCTGTGCCACCGACCACTACGGTCACATCCGGACGGAACAACGCAAGCGGGGAACACAGGAGGCACGAGTGACCGAGCCCGGCTACGCCGACGGCGCGCAGCAGCAGCCCGGAACGCCGGCGCGGGACGCCCAGTTGCTGGAGCGGACCGTGTTCGAGGTCAAACGGATCATCGTCGGCCAGGACAGGCTGGTCGAGCGGATGCTGGTCGGCCTGCTGGCCAGGGGGCACCTCCTGCTCGAAGGCGTTCCCGGTGTCGCGAAGACCCTCGCCGTCGAGACCTTCGCGCGCGTGGTCGGCGGTTCGTTCTCGCGTGTGCAGTTCACCCCGGACCTGGTCCCCGCCGACATCCTCGGCACCCGGATCTACCGCCAGGGCGCCGAGCGGTTCGACGTCGAGCTCGGCCCGGTCGTGGCGAACTTCGTGCTCGCCGACGAGATCAACCGCGCGCCGGCGAAGGTGCAGTCGGCGATGCTCGAGGTGATGGCCGAGCGGCACGTGTCGATCGGCGGCCAGACCTTCCCGATGCCCGACCCGTTCCTCGTGCTCGCCACGCAGAACCCGATCGAGAACGAGGGCGTGTACCCGCTGCCCGAGGCGCAGCGCGACAGGTTCCTGTTCAAGATCGTCGTCGAGTACCCGACCGCCGAGGAAGAGCGGGAGATCATCTACCGGATGGGCGTCACCCCGCCCACCCCGCAAGAGGTGCTGAGCCCGAGCGAGCTGGTCCGGCTGCAGAACGTCGCCTCGCAGGTCTTCGTGCACCACGCGCTGGTCGACTACGTCGTCCGACTCGTGCTCACCACCCGTACGCCGAACGACCACGGACTCGCCGATGTCGCGGGCTGGGTGTCCTACGGCGCCTCGCCGCGTGCCAGCCTCGGCATCATCGCCGCCGCCCGCGCGCTGGCACTGGTCCGCGGCCGGGACTACGTGCTGCCGCAGGACGTCGTCGATGTCGTCCCTGACGTGCTGCGTCACCGGCTCGTGCTGTCCTACGACGCGCTGGCCGACGGCGTCCCCATCGACCACATCATCACGCGGGTGCTGCAGACCGTGCCCCTGCCGCAGGTCTCGGCCCGTCCGCAGGGCGGCGCCGCGCAGGGTGTCCCGGCCGGTGCACCGGTCAGGTAGGGAATCCGCGTGAAGAACGAGAAGGGCGAACGTCCTTCCTGGGCACCGCCGGTACTACGCGGGGAGCGGATGGAGGCGGGCCTGCGCACGCTCGAACTCGACGTGCGCCGCCGCCTCGACGGTCTGCTGCAGGGAAACCATCTCGGCCTCGTGCCAGGACCGGGTTCGGAGCCGGGGGAGGCCCGGCCGTACCAGCCCGGTGACGACGTCCGCCGGATGGACTGGGCGGTCACCGCGCGGACGACGAGCCCGCACATCCGGGAGACCGTCGCCGACCGTGAGCTGGAGACGTGGCTGGTGGCGGACGTGTCCGCGAGCCTCGACTTCGGCACGGCGCTGTGCGAGAAGCGTGACCTGGTCGTCTGCGCGACGGCCGCGGTCGCCCATCTGACCGGCGGCGGTGGCAACCGGATCGGCGCGCTCGTCTCCAACGGGGCGGGCAGCATCACGCGGATCCCGGCGCGCGGCGGGCTCCCGCACGCGCGGGGGCTGGTCCGCAAGCTCGCCGAGACCCCACGCGCCGAGGAAGGCGTCCGCGGGGACCTCGCCGCGGCATTGGAGAAGCTGCGCCGCCCGCCCCGCCGTCGCGGGCTCGCCGTGGTGATCTCCGACTTCCTCGGTGACACCGAATGGCAGCGCCCGTTGCGCGCGCTCGGCGGGCACCACGACCTCATCGCCATCGAAGTCCTCGACCCGCGCGACATCGACCTGCCCGACGTGGGCACCGTCGTGCTGGCCGACCCGGAGACAGGGAAACAGCGCGAAGTGCACGCTTCGGCCTTGCTGCGCAAGGAATTCGGCGCCGCGGCGCATGCTCACCGGCAGGAGGTCGCGGCCGCGCTGCGCCGGGCCGGTGCCGCGCATCTGGTGCTGCGCACCGATTCGGACTGGATCGCGGACATGGTCCGGTTCGTGGTGGCACGCAAGCGCCGCTGGTCCGGTGGTGTCGCGTGAGCCTCACCGGATTCGCTTCGCCGTGGTGGTTCCTGCTGCTGCTGGCGGTCGCCGCGGTGGCCGTGGGCTACGTGCTTTCCCAGCGCGGGCGGCGCAAGCGCACCATGCGGTTCGCCAACCTGGAACTGCTGGAGAAGGTCGCGCCGAAGAGCCAGGGATGGGTGCGGCACGTGCCCGCCATCCTGATCGTGCTCTCGTTGCTGGTGCTCACAGTCGCGCTCGCCGGGCCGACGGCCGAACAGAAGGTGCCGCGCAACCGGGCCACCGTGATGCTGGTGATCGACACTTCGCTGTCGATGGAAGCGACCGACGTCGCCCCGACCCGGCTGAAGGCGGCTCAGGAGTCGGCGCGTTCGTTCGCGCAGAACATGACACCCGGGGTGAACCTCGGGCTGATCTCCTTCGCGGGGACGGCGACCGTGCTGGTCGCGCCGACCACCGATCGCGGCGGTGTCGTGAAGGCGATCGACAACCTGAAGCTGGCGCAGTCGACGGCCACCGGTGAAGGGATCTTCGCGGCGTTGCAGTCGATCGAGAGCTTCTCGGCGATCGTCGGTGGCGCGGAAGGCCCGCCGCCCGCCCGGATCGTCCTGATGAGCGACGGCAAGCAGACCGTCCCGGATGATCTGTACGCACCGCGAGGCGGCTACACGGCCGCGCAGGCGGCGAAGCAGGCCCAGGTGCCGATCTCGTCGATCTCGTTCGGGACCACGCACGGTTCGGTCGACATCGACGGCAAGCCCCAGGACGTGAAGGTCGACGACGAATCGCTGGAGGAGATCGCCCGGCTTTCCGGCGGCGACTTCTACAAGGCGGCGAGCGCGGACGAGCTGAAACGCGTGTACGACGACCTCGGCGAGCAGATCGGGTACGAGCTGAAGGACGCCGACGCGAGCCGGCCTTGGGTCATCGTCGGGACGTTGGTGCTGATGATCGGCGCCGCCGCTTCGCTCTTCCTGGGCCAACGCCTGCCGTAGCGGGTTCGGCTAGCGGATGACCACCGCGCTCCCGGTGGCCGGCCAGCGCACCGCGTGCACCTGGCCGGCGCTGTTGTCGGACGAGCCGACGATGTCACCGAGGGCGTTGATGCCGTTGGCCTTGGTCCGGTGTCCGCCGGGCAGCGCCGGCAGCTCGGTCACCGTCCCGTCCGGGGCCCAGCGCAGCGCCTGTCCCGGGGCTCCGGCGACGCCGAATTCGTACGAGCCCGACACGACCCCGGCGTCGCTGATCCCGGTCGCCTCGCCACGCGAGGTGCCCTCGGGGAGGGACAGCTTGGTGATCCGGCCGTCGGGGCTCCACCGGACCGGGTGCTCCCCGGAATAGCCGACGACGTCGCCACGATCGTTGAGCGCGACGGCACGGGTGTGCTCCTCGCCGGGCAAGCCCGTCAGCTCGGTCACCGTTCCGTCCGGATCCCAGCGGACCACGTGGTCGTTGGTCTCGTTGCGGATTCCGGAACTTCCGATGATCACCCCGCGGTTGTTGATCGCCTTCGCGGCGCCACCGGCGTGGCCGGGCAGGAGGGGCAAGAGGCTCGGCGTCCCGTCCGGGGCCCACCGCGTCGGCTGTGAGCCGCCGCGCCGGGAGCTCGCGCTGCCGACGATCACCCCGTTGTCGTTGATCCCCGAAGCGCGTGAGCGGTGCGTGTGGAACTCCGGCTCCTTGAGGGCCGTCATGGTTCCGTTCCGGTCCCAGCGGATCGCGCGGTCCTTGTTCAGCTTCTTGTTGTCGGTTCCCACGATGACGCCGTGAGCGTTGATGTCGTCGGCCTCCGGCGTGTTCGAGTCGGGGGAGAGGTCGGTAAGGACACCGGACGGTGTCCAGGTGACAGGGTGCGGCATGCCCTCCGGCGGGAGGGACTGGCCGATGGCCTGTCCGTGGACGTTGATCGCGAAAGCCTCCGCACGGTCGCCCCCGGGGAACGAACGGCTCAGATCGATGGCCTTGCCCGGTGCCGTCCACTGCGCTGCGTGCCGCCCACGCACGGAGGTTTGTTCGGATTCGCCGGCCACGACGCCACGGGCGTTGATCGCCGCACCTGTGCTCTGGTCGTGTCCTGGCAGGGCGCCGAGGCCGGTGACGGTGCCTCGGGCGTCCCACACGACGGCGGTGTGGTGACCACTTCCGATGCTGGAATGCCCGGTGATGACGCCGGAGTCGTTGATCGCCTCGGCGCTGCCCCCTGGGTGCTCGGGGTGGAGGTAGGGCAGGGGCGTGGCGGTGCCGTTCACGGCCCAGCGCACGGGGTGGGCGCCGGAGCTGCCGACGACGACGCCGGCGTTGTTGATGCCTTCCGCCGAACCGCGGTCGTCACCAGGAAGCGGGGCCAGCTTGACGACGGTTCCGTCGGGGTTCCAGCGCACGGCCTGGGTCCCGGAGGTCCCGGCGATCGCGCCCGCGTCGTTGATCGCCGAGGCCGACGATCGGGAGTCGCCTGGTGCCAGCGCAAGCAAGGTCATGACGCCTTTCGCGTCCCACCGCGCCGCGCGCTCGACCGGCGGACTGCCGATCATGACGGTGCCGGCCACGACAACGCCGGTGTTGACCGCGGTGGCCTCCGAGTGCTCGTAGCGGTCGGGCGAGCTCAGCTCGGTGAACGAGCCGTCCGGACGCCAGAGCGCGGGCCGCCGGACGGACAGGTCGTCATAGGCCGAACCGGCGATGAACCCCTTGGCGTTGATCGCCCGCGCTTCCGTCATGCGGTATGTGCCCGGCACCGCGAGCGGGACCACCGCGCCGTCGGCGTTCCAGCGCGTGGCGATCGCCCCGCCGGCGGCGGTGCTGTGGACGCCGGCCATGGTGCCGGTGTCGTTGATCCCGGTGACGCGGCTGTCGCTGTCGACGGGGAACGCGCCGAGATCGACGACCTGCACCGAGGCACCCGCCGCCTTCTGCGCGCCGCCGAGCAGAAGGACCGCGACAAAACCGCACAGCAAGAACTTTCTCCGCGCCACGTGAACCCCTCCCGATTCGCCCGAGTCGGAGTATGGCGAAACGAGGGCAGGGGCGGGAACCGCTGATCGGACGCGGGCACACTCGTCCGCCCGTACTTCGTACGACGTCTCACAAATCCTTTGTGGCTCTACGAAACCATCTATCCACAAAGGATCAGGGGGCTGCGAAGCCGTTCTGCCGCCAAGCCTCGTAGACGCTGATCGCCGCGGTGTTCGACAGGTTCAGCGACCGGCTCGACGGCAGCATCGGCAGCCGCACCCGATCGGTCACCTGCGGGGATTCCTGGACTTCGGGAGGTAGTCCCGCCGACTCCGGCCCGAACATCAGCACATCACCGGGCTCGTACGCGACGTCGGTGTGCAGCCGCGTCGCCGAAGCGCTGAACGCGAAGACCCGGGCGGGCAGCAAGGCCGCCCATGCCGCGTCGAGATCCGCGTGGACGTGGACGCGCGCGAGGTCGTGGTAGTCGAGCCCGGCGCGCCGCAGCTGCTTGTCCTCCAGCGTGAAACCGAGCGGTTCCACCAGGTGGAGCTCACAGCCGGTGTTCGCGGTCAAGCGGATCGCGTTACCCGTGTTGGGCGGGATTTCGGGGCGGTAGAACAGGATGCGGAACACGAGGGTTGATCGTCTTTCGTTCACGGGCGGTTCGCCTGAGTGCGGCCGGGTGGCCATCAAGCCGGACAAGCATGAGGCCCGCCCGTGACCATCCCACCACAGGAGGGCTTCATGCCTTCGCTCCCTCACCCCCTGTCGCGGCGTCGCTTCCTCGGATACGGCTCCGCCGGCGCGGCCGCCGTCCTGCTGGGGACCGGTGCCTGGAACGCCGCCGGTGCGATGCCGCTCGCTCGCGGTGCCGGAAACCCGTTCACCCTCGGCGTCGCGTCGGGTGACCCGCTGCCCGGCGGCGTCGTGCTCTGGACCAGGCTCGCGCCGAAGCCCTACGAGGCCGACGGCTTCGGCGGCATGCCGCGGACGCCGGTCCGCGTCGAGTACGAGGTTTCGCTCGACGAGCGTTTCCGCGCCGTGATCCGCCGCGGTTCCGCGGTCGCCACGCCCGAACTCGGCCACTCCGTGCACCCCGAGATCCACGGGCTCGCGCCGGACCACGAGTACTTCTACCGCTTCCGCACGGGCGGGGAGATCTCGCCGGTCGGCCGCACCCGGACTGCGCCCGTCGCGTGGTCTTCGCCGCGTGAGCTGAACTTCGCGTTCGCGTCCTGCCAGAACTGGGAGGCGGGGCACTTCACCGCGTACGACCACATGGCGGCCGAAGACCTCGACCTGGTCGTGCACCTGGGCGACTACCTCTACGAAAGCGGTGTCACGGGCGTCGGCCGCGGGACGCCGGTGGGTCCGCAGTTCAAGGGCGAGACCTTCGACCTGGCCCGCTACCGGCTGCAATACGCGCTCTACAAGTCCGAAGCGCCGCTGATGGCCGCGCACGCCGCCTTCCCGTGGATCCACGTCAACGACGACCACGAGGTGGAGAACAACTGGGCGGGCGACCACTCCCAGGCCGACAACGAGCCCGACCAGGACCCGGTGGTGTTCCGCCAGCGCCGCGCCCAGGCCTTCCAGGCGATGTACGAGCACCTGCCGTACCGCATCGCCCAGCTGCCGAAGGGGCCGGACGCGCGTCTGCACCGGAGGCTGAGCTACGGCACTCTCGCCGACTTCACCATGCTCGACACCCGCCAGTACCGCGACGACCAGCCGTGCGGCGACGGTCAGTCGGCGAACTGCACCGAGCGGTTCGACGAGGAGCGCACCCTGCTCGGCTCGGAACAGCGGAAGTGGCTGCTCGACGGCTTCTCCCGGTCCCACGCGCGGTGGCAGATCCTGGGCAACCAGGCACCGATGGGCCAGACCGACACCGACGCGGGCGAACCGACGAACGTGTACCTCGACCCGTGGGACGGCTACGTCGCCGACCGCGACCGGGTGCTCGCCGCGGCGCAGGACCGGGGCGTGCGGAACCTGGTGGTCATCACCGGCGACAGGCACCAGAACTACGCCTGGGACCTCAAACGGAACTTCGGCGACCCGGGTTCGCCCACCGTCGCGAGCGAGTTCGTCGGGACGTCGATCACCAGCGGCGGCAACGGCGCCGACATGACGCCCGCGGGGGAGAACCTGCTGAAGGCCAACCCGCACATGAAGTTCTTCAACAACCAGCGCGGGTACGTCCGGGTCAACGTCAACCGGCAGCGCTGGCGGAGCGACTTCCGGGTGGTCCCGTTCGTCAACACCCCCGGCGCGCCGATCAGCACGCGGGCCAGCTACGTCGTCGAAGACCGGCGCCCCGGCGTTCAGTCCGCCTGAACGGGCAGGAAGGCGGCGTACTCCTCGCGGACCGACGCGGGCGGCGCCGCCTTCTTGAGCGTCGCCGGATCGACGAAGACATAGCGGGTCTTCACTTCCGTGCACACGTCGCCGCCGCGGATGATCTCGAAGTCGACGATGAGCGACGTGGTGCCGAGGTGGTTCAGGAACACGGCCACGACCAGTTCGTCGTCGTAGCGGCAAGGCGCGCGATAGCGGAGGTTCGACTCGGCGACGACGACGTCCACCCCGCGGGCCAGCGCCGCCTCATGGGAACCGAAGAGCGCTCTCTCCACCTCGAACATGGCCATGTCGACGTAGGCGAGGTAGTTCGCGTTGAACACGATGCCCTGTCCGTCGCACTCGTGGTAGCGCACGCGCAGCGGCATTTCGACGATCGGTTTCCGTGGCTCGGTCACGTTTTCCAACCTACTTGAGGGGCCCTTCCCCGGGCTGGGGAAGGGCCCCTCACCAGGCTCAGTCGATGAAGTCGATGTTCGGATAGCGCGGCGACTCTCCGTCGAACAGCTGCCGGTCACGGCCCTTCAGGTGCAGATCGAAGAACGCCCCGATGTAGTCCCGTTGTGCGGTCAGCGACCGCTTCGGGTCGATGGTGCCGATGGACGCCTTCCGTTTCTCCGGCGTCACCAGCGCGCCGAGCTGCGGCACGACGATCTGCAGATCGCTGTACGACATGTGCGTGCTGCCGCCTCGCAGGAGCAGGTCCCGCTTCCAGCCCCGCTGGTTGGCCCAGAAGTCCGCCCAGCTGCGGTCGAAGCCGGGTTGACGGTGCGTGTGCTCCAGCGGCTTCCCGTTCTCGTCGACGCCCTCGGCGCCCATCAGCAGGAACGGCCGGTCGAGACCGCGTTTCGTGACCTCGCCCGGGACGTAGGCGCTTCCCGGCGGGTAGCCGAACGCCGTCGCCATCGCGCCGTCCAGGTTGATCCCGGCGTCGATCCGGCGGTCGTGGACCATCGTCTCGCCCGCCGTGAACCCGCCGTAGGAATGCCCGTAGGCCCCGACCTTCGACAGATCGAGCGACCAGCCGAGCCCGCGGGGGAGCGGCCGGTTCTCGGCGTCCGGGTTCTGCCCCCGAGTGATCTTCGTGAGCTGGTCGAGGACGAACCGGCTGTCGCCGACCCGCGCGTCGAGCGCCTTCTTCATGAATTCGGGACCCTCGCCAGGCGGGAGTGCCGTTTCGAGCCGCCCGCCGGGGAACTCGACCGCGGCGCTCTCGTAGGTGTGCGAGAGCGAGACGACCACGTAGCCGCGGCTCGCCAGGTCGTCGACGATCGCCGAGTACGTCTCCCGAGGTCCCCCGAAGCCGGGAGAGAAGAGCACGACCGGCTTCGGCGCACCGGACGCCACCGGAACGCCGATCTCGGCCCGCCGCTTCGACGACGGCCAGTCGACGCTGCCGACCGGGACATCGAGGTCGTTCTTGTCCGCGAGAGCCTGGTCGATGACGGCGCTCATGCCGGGCGTGAGCCACGGCGCCCGGGGGCCTTCGGCGAACCGGTCCGCCGGATAGGTGACGGTGGCCATGAGCTCCCGGCGCCGTTCCGGTTTCCACGGATCAGCGCGGGAGCCGTCGATGAGGTGGAGGTCGGTGGTGCCGACCTCGTAATGGCCGGTGAGGGCTGGTGCGGTGAGTTTGACCTGTTCCGCCGCGAGAGCGGGGGCGGTCGTGGCGAGCCCGCCCGCGAGCGCGAGGCCCGCGACGACTGCCGAACCCCGCACCACCCTGGTGTGTCTCGATGACACTGCTGGAGTCCTTCCGGATCGGGGGCGGCCCGACGACCGCCTCCCTTCCGACCATGGCAGCGCCACCGGGTGACGCGCATCCCTCTGGAGGTGGAGCCCCGGTCACCCGTGCAGGGCACGGTAGGCCGACGCGGCTCCCGGATGCAGCGGCACCTTGCCGGTGCCGATCAGCGTCCGGACATCGAGGAACTGGGTCCCGACGGCGGGCGCCGGGACGAGGTCGGCGGCGTGCCCGGCCAGTACCCGCGCGACGGCGGCCGCGGCGTCGTCGGGCAGGGAAGGCGCCGCCAGCAACAGGTTCGCGACGCCGATCGTCCGCAGTTCGCCGACTCCCCGATAGGCCTGGGCCGGGACGTGGACCTGGTCGTACACCGGGCCGTAGCCCGCGCGCAGGGCGGGAAGGTGGGTGTCGAGGGGGAGGAGCGTGATCGGGGTGGTCCGGTTCAGTTCGGTGAGCGCGGGTGTGGGGATCCCGCCGGACCAGAACAGCGCGTCGACCTCGTGCGCCACCAGCGCGTTGATCGCTTCCCCGAGGAGGAGGTTCTTCGCGTGCACCGGGATTTCCGCGCGGGCGAACAGCCGGGTGCTGAACACCGCGACGCCGGATCCGTTCGCGCCCATCGCCACCGGCCGCCCGGCCAGGTCGGCGAGCGATCGCACGCGGCCGTCCGCGCGGACCACGGCCTGGTGGTAGTTCTCGTAGACGCGGCCGATGGCCGAAAACGAGATCGGCACGGAGAACGGCTCCGCCCCGGTGAAGGCGGACTCGGCGACGTCGCCGAGGACGAGTCCGAGATCGGCCCGGCCGTCCCGCAGCCGTCGCAGGTTCTCGACACTGGCCTCGGTCGCGACGGCCGTGGCGCGCAGCCGCGGTTCCATCCGGTTCAGCTGCTGGGCCAGCAACTCCGCGAAGGCGAGATAGAAACCGCCGCTCTCGCCCGCCGCGATGACGATCTCACGTTCGGGGCCCTGGTAGCCCGCCGTCGAGCAGCCTGCGAGGGTCGCGAGCCCGGCGAGGAGCGCGGTGCGCCTGGTGACGGTCATGGTGTGTCCTCTGCCGCGAGCGGGAGTTCGACGCGGACTTCGAGTCCGTGCGGTTTCGCCTCGCACAGCTCGAGTTTCCCGCCGCGGGCGACGACGTACTGGTTCGCGATCGCGAGGCCGAGCCCCGTCCCGCGCGGCGCGCCGTCGCCACCGGCACGCCAGAACCGTTCGGTCGCGCGCTCACGGTCCTCTGTGGACAGTCCGGGACCGTTGTCGGACACGAAGACCGTGGCGGTCTCGTCGCCGGTCTCGTAGCCGGTGGTGATGGTCGCGCCCTGACCGGCGTAGTGCACCGCGTTGTCCAGCAGGACATCCAGCACCTGCGCGAGGTCGCTTTCCGCACACCGCACCGGTACCGGCGTGTGGTGACCCTCCGCGGCGGGGAGGTGGACGCCGGCGTCGTCGGCCGACGGGCGCCACGCGTCGACCCGTTCGGCGAGTACGGAAGGGAGATCGCAGGGTTCGTCGTCGGCTTCACCCGCGGCGAGCCGGGTCGCGGCGCTTTCGGCGAGCGCCAGCGCGAGCAGCCCGTCGAGCAAGGACTCCAGGCGTTCGACCTCCGCGACGGTCGCCCGGTAGGCCCGCTGGCCGTCGCCGTTGACCTGCGCGGCCAGGGAATCCACCCGCAACCGCAAGGCCGCCATGGGATTGCGCAGCTGGTGCGACGCGTCCGCGACGAGCCGCCGCTGCTGTTCGGACGCCTCGACGACGGCGTCGGACATCCGGTTGAACGAGGTCGCGAGCGACCGCAACTCCCTCGGTCCCGCTTTGTCCGGAACCTGCGCCCGATGCCCTCCGGTGACCGCCTCCACGCCGGTCTCGAGTTCGTGCAGCGGCCGCACCATCCACCGCGCGAGCAGGACCGCGAGCAGGACGAACATGGCCGCGACCAGTACAGCGCCCGCGACGATCGCGGCCCAGCGCGTGGCGACGTCGGCCGCCGCCGTGGTCACCGCCGCGCGAAGCACGACCACCCCGGCCACCCTGGTCCCGGTGCCGACCGGGCGGGCGAAATAGACCGGATCCGCCGACCACGGGGTCAGCTGTTCGGGTCCCTTCGCGGGCTGGTTGCGAAGCGCCGACTCGACGAGCGTGTGGACCAATGGTTCCGCGGCGGTCATCCCGCCGGTTTCGACCAGGGGCATCCCGCGCGCGTCGACCACCACGACGGCCTCGCCGTATAACGACGAATACCGCGCGGCGTCGACCCCCAGCGCGGTCGGGTCAGCGGCGTCGACGGCCTGCTGGGCGAGGACGACGAACCGGTCGACGTCGGCGTTGCGGGCGATGACCAGCTGCTGCGTCCGCTGCGCGGCGGTCGAGCCGAACAGCGGGATCGCGAACGCGGCGACCACCGTCAGCGCGAGCGCGACGAGGACGACCAGCAGCCGGGTGCGCACCGGTCAGTCCCGGCCGAAGCGGTAGCCGAAACCCCGGATCGTGGTCAGCAGCCCCGGCCGGTCGAGTTTCGCGCGCAGCTGGGTCAGGTGCACGTCGAGCGAACGGGAGACGGCGAGGTACGCGTCGCCCCAGACCTCGTCCATCAGCTGCTGCCTGCTCACCGCGGTGCCGGGCCGGGCCGCGAGCACCGCGAGTACGGCGAACTCCTTGGTGGTGAGACCGATGTCGTTCCCGCCGACCAGCACCCGCCGTGCCGCGAGGTCGATTTCGACGTCTTCGACGCGGACGACGTCGTCCTGCGGCACGGACGAGCTGGCGGCGCGGCGCACGACCGCGTCCATCCTCGCCAGCAGTTCGGCGAGCCGGACCGGTTTGGTCAGATAGTCGTCGGCGCCGAGCCGCAGCCCGCGCACCACGGACCGCTCGTCCCCGCGCGCGGTGAGGACCAGCACCGGCACCAGCGACACCTGGCGCACTTTCCTGAGCACGTCGAGCCCGTCCATGTCGGGCAGGCCGAGGTCCAGCAGGATCACGTCGGCCTCGCGGTGCCGGTGCAGCGCGTCGCAGCCCCGGACCGCGTGGGAGACGGTATGGCCGCGCGTTTGCAAGGTCTCGGCGAGAGCGTCTGCGACGCTGGCGTCGTCTTCGACAAGCAGCACCCGCACGGCCATACCCTTCCGCCTAGCCTTCTCGGCCGGACACCGGCTCGGACTGCTTCTTCTTTTCGAGCTCCGAGGTCTTCGACGTTTCCCGCATTGTGCCGTACACGATGAGCGACACCAGGACACAGCCCGCGACGTAGTAGAAGAACACCGATTCGTGGCCCGCCCCCTTCAGCGCCTGCGCGATGAGCTCGGCGGTGCCGCCGAAGATCGCCACGGTCAGCGCGTAGGGGAGACCGACGCCGATCGCGCGGATCTTCGTCGGGAACAGCTCGGCCTTCACGATCGCGTTGATCGAGGTGTACCCGGTGACGATCACCAGCCCGGCCAGCATCAGCAGGAACGCGAGCACCGGCTCCTTCGTCCCGCCCATCAGCGTCATGATCGGGACGGTCAGCAGCGTGCCGGCGATCCCGAAGAACATCAGCAGCGGACGGCGGCCGATGCGGTCGGACAGTTTGCCCGCGAACGGCTGCAGGATCGCGGCGACGAGGATCGCGCAGAACAGGATCAGCGTGACCGTCCGGCGCGGGATGCCCGCGGTGTTCTCCATGAACTTCTGGCTGTAGGTGGCGAAGGTGTAGAACGACACCGTGCCGCCGAGGGTGAGGCCGACGACCAGCGCGATCTCCTTGGGGTACTTGGCCAGCGCGCGCAGCGTGCCCTTGTCGCCCGCGTCCTTGCCGGTGCCGGACTCCTTGGCCTCCTCGAAGCTGGCCGACTCGTCCATCCCGCGGCGCAGGATCATCACCACGACCGCGGCGAGCGCGCCGACGACGAACGCGATCCGCCAGCCCCACGAGGTCAGCTGCTGCTCGGTGAGGATGGCCTGCAGCAGCAGCTGGAGGCCGAGCGCCAGCAGCTGGCCGCCGTACAGCGTCACGTACTGGAAGCTGGAGTAGAACCCGCGTTTGCCGGGGGTGGCCACCTCGGACAGGTAGGTCGCGGAGGTCGAATACTCGCCACCGACCGAGAGGCCCTGGATGAGCCGGGCCACCAGCAGCAGGATCGGCGCGGCGATCCCGATCGTGGCGTAGGTCGGGGTCAGCGCGATCATCAGCGACCCGGCCGCCATCAACGTGACGGAAAGCACGAGTGCGCTTCGTCGCCCGAAGCGGTCGGCGAACCGGCCCAGCATCCAGCCGCCGAGTGGCCGCATGAGGAATCCGACGGCGAACACCGCCGCCGTGCCGAGGAAGGCCGCCGTCGTGTCCTTGGTGGGGAAGAAGGACTTGGCGAAGTACGTGGTGAAGGCGGCGTAGGCGTACCAGTCGTACCACTCGACCAGGTTGCCGATGGAGCCGCGCAGCACGTTGCCGACGACTCGCCTCTCGCTTACGGGCGGCGACGCTTCACCGATCCGGGTTGTCATCTTTGACCTCCTGTGTTCCGGCTCACGGTGAACAATCCGTGACGGCCGGGCAAGGTTTCGGCCCGGTTCCTAACATCCGCTTAGGACGGTCGCGGTTACCCGGAGGTAGGGGTGGCGCGGCTCCGGCTGGTCCCGGGTGTGCCGATAGCCTCAGTGCGTCAGCGGGACGAAGACGAGGCGAGGAGAGCTGAAGTGGGACGGTCGGTACTGGTCACCGGCGGCAACCGCGGCATCGGTTTGGCGATCGCGAAGGACCTCGCGGCGCAGGGACACAAGGTCGCGATCACGCACCGCGGTTCCGGAGCGCCCGAAGGCCTCTTCGGGGTGCAGGCCGACGTCACCGACGCCGAGCAGATCGACGCCGCCTTCAAGCTCGTCGAGGAGCACCAGGGCCCTGTCGAGGTCCTCGTCGCGAACGCCGGCATGACCGACGACACCCTGCTCATGCGCATGAGCGAGGAGCAGTTCACCCGCGTGGTGGACGCGAACCTCACCGGCGCCTACCGGGTCGCCAAGCGCGCCTCCCGCGGCATGCTGCGCGGCAAGTGGGGCCGCTACATCTTCATCTCGTCCGTCGTGGGCCTCACCGGGTCGGCCGGTCAGGTCAACTACGCGGCGAGCAAGGCCGGTCTCGTCGGTCTCGCCCGTTCGCTCGCGCGTGAGCTGGGCTCCCGCAACATCACCTCGAACGTCATCGCGCCGGGCTTCGTCGCCACGGACATGACCGACGAACTCGGCGAGGACCGCAAGAAGGAGATCCTCGCCCAGGTCCCCTCCGGCCGGTACGCCGAGCCGTCGGAGATCGCGGCCGCCGTCCGCTACCTTGCCTCCGAAGAGGCCGGCTACGTCAACGGCGCGGTGCTGCCGGTCGACGGCGGCCTCGGCATGGGCCACTGACGTCCCCGTTTTCCCCGTACCGATCGAAAATCACTCCGGACTGGAGGTCCCGTGCCAGGACTGCTCGAAGGCAAGCGCCTGCTGATCACCGGCGTCATCACCGACGCCTCGCTCGCGTTCCACGCGGCCAAGATCGCGCAGCAGGAGGGCGCGAAGGTCGTGCTCACCGGCTTCGGCAGGTTGTCGCTCGTCGAGCGCATCGCCAAGCGTCTCCCCGAGGAGGCGCCGGTGCTGGAGCTGGACGTCACCAACCAGGAGCACCTCGACTCGCTCGCCGACCGCGTCCGTGAGCACGTCGACGGGCTCGACGGCGTGCTGCACTCGATCGGATTCGCCCCGCAGTCCTGCCTCGGCGCGCCGTTCCTGGACGCGCCCAGCGAGGACGTGAAGGTGGCCGTCGACGTCTCGGCGTACTCGTTCAAGTCCCTCGCCGTCGCGACCCTGCCGCTGCTGTCGCGCGGTTCGTCGATCGTCGGCATGGACTTCGACGCGCGCGTCGCGTGGCCCGTCTACAACTGGATGGGCGTGGCGAAGGCGGCGCTGGAGTCGGTCAACCGGTATCTGGCGCGCGACCTCGGTCCGAAGGGCATCCGGGTCAACCTGGTCAGCGCCGGTCCGATGAAGACCATGGCCGCGAAGTCGATCCCCGGTTTCTCCGAGCTGGAGGAGGGCTGGGGTGACCGTGCGCCGCTCGGCTGGGACAGCTCCGACCCGGACCCGACGGCGAAGACGGTCTGCGCCGTGCTGTCGGACTGGCTGCCCGCCACGACCGGCTCGATGATCATGGTCGACGGTGGAGTGCACGCCCTCGGCATCTGATTTCTTTGAAGCGCGTGAAGGCCCCCTTCCCTCGGTTCAGCCGAGGGAAGGGGGCCTTCACGCGCTTCAGGGGAGGACGGCGTTGGCGACGTGCCAGGAGTCCTCGAGCAGCAGGTACTTGGTGATCAGGCCGTCGTCGTTCACCTCGAACTCGATGGTGAAGGCCGAGTCGATGACCTTGCCGGTGTTGCGGATCGTCGAAAGCAGGCGGCCGATCGCGACCGCGTGCGGTCCGTCGACGAGGACACGTTCGACGTCGAACCGGCCCTTGGCGAGGCCCTTGTCGAGCAGGTCGTAGAACTCGCGGACTTCCGCCCGGTTCCGGCGCGGGCCGATCCACGGGACCAGTTCGGTCGCGCCGGGGATGTCCCACGCCACGGTGTCGGCGAAGAGTTCCGTCGCGCCATCGGCGTCCCCTGTGGACACTCGCCGGAAGAGCTCGGTGATGGTGGATCGTGTTCGTTCGGACATGATTTCTCCTTACTGGGTAACAGGTTCGCGAAGCAGTCGGGTGTCGTCGGTGCGCTGGACACCGACCGCGAAGGTGAGTAGGAGTACGGTGGCGGCCCCGAGCCCGGCGCTCACCCACGCGACGCTGGGGTAGCCGAGTCCGGCGTCGATCGACTCGCCGCCGAGCCACGGGCCGACGGTGTTGCCGACGTTGAAGGCGGCTGTCGTGCTCGCGCCGACGAGGGTGGGCGCGTTCCCCGCCACGGCGAAGGCTCGGACGTTCAAGGCGGGATTGATCCCGAAGCCGGCGACGCCGAACAGGAACACGGCGAAGATCGCCACAGGGGTCGCCGGGCCGGAGAGCGCGAGCAGTACCAGGGCGAGCAAGGCGACGGCGAGGCCTCCATAGAGGGTGGCGAAGGGCTTCGCGTCGGCGAGCCGCCCGCCGACCGTGATGCCGACCAGCGCGCCGAGCCCGAACAGTGACAGCACTCCGGGCACCCAGCTTTCCGGCAGTCCGGCGACTTCGGTCAGTAAGGGCGCGAGGTAGCTGAAGGTCGCGAAGATCATCGCCTGCGCGAGCGCGATCACGCCCAGCGCCAGCCAGAACCGGCCCCCGCGGTAGAGCCGCAGCTCGGTCGCGACATCCGTTTTCGCGCTGTCGTCCTGGGTTTCCGGGACGAAGGCGAAGACGCCGATCAACGCGATGACGGTCAGCGCCGTCACCGCCCAGAAGGCCGCCCGCCAGCCCGCGTGCTGGCCGAGGAAGGTCCCGGCGGGCACGCCGGCGATGTTCGCGACGGTGAGCCCGCCGACCAGGATGGCCATCGCGCGGCCACGGCGTTCCACCGGGACGAGAGCGACGGCGGTGGCCGCCGACACCGCCCAGAACCCGGCGCAGGCGACGGCGCTGACGACGCGGGTCGCGAAGAGCAGGGCGTACCCGGACCCCAGCGCGCCGACGACGTGCGAGATCCCGAAGACGACGAGCAGGGTCATCAAGGTGGCACGCCTCGGCACCCTCAGTGTCGCGATCGCGAGCAGGGGAGCGCCGACCACCATGCCGATCGCGAAGGCCGAGATGAGCAGCCCGGCCTCCGGGATGCCGACGTTCAGATCGGCCGCCATCCCCGGCAGCAGGCCGGTGATCATGAACTCGGACGTGCCGAGCGCGAACACGCTCAGTCCGAGTACGCAGACTGCCAAAGGCACGGGCTTTCCCTCCAGTTTTGTATTGATCGGTCCAAAATGTGGGCAGCGTTGCGCACAGGGCTTTCTCGGGTCTATTTCGCGGCGATCGCGTTCAGCGCGATGTCGGCGACGGCCGTCATGGCCGCTTGCCGGGCGCCGCGGCGGGACATCAGCCGGAGACCGGCGACGGTGCTGTGCGCGAACTCGGCGATGTCGCCGGGCTCGCGGGCGCTGTCGATCGTTCCGTCGAGCTGTCCTTCCCTGGCGCAGGCCGCGAGAAGGGTGAGGTGCCGTCCGGTGTCGGCGCCGATCCGTGCCTTGATCTCGGGGTCGCGGTCGCCGAATTCGGCGACGGTGTTGACCACGAGGCAACCCCGGCCGCGGTGGGCGACTTCTTCGTCGATCGTGTACGAGAACAGGGCACCGAACCGCTCGATCCCGGTTCCGGAATCCTCCAGCAAGGCCGTTCTGGCCACGATCCCGCGCTCGGCGTAATGGTCGAGCGCGCGCATGAACAGTTCGTGCTTGCTGGTGAAAGTGTTGTAGATGCTGCTGCGGCCCAGGCCGGTGGCTTCGCAAAGAGCCTGCGTCGATGTGCCCTCGTAGCCGCGATCCCAGAACGCGTCCATGGCGCGCCCGACCGCGGCGCGCTCGTCGAATTCCTTCGGCCTGGCCATGGAAGTGACCGTACCAGGTTTTGGATCGGTCGGTTCAAAACGGGCCGGGTCAGCGTGCGGGGCGCCACAACGGCAAGATGACAGGGTGGGTTACGACGCGCTGCTTTGGCTTTCGTTCGGTGGTCCCGAGGGACCCGACGAGGTGATGCCGTTCCTGGAGAACGTCACGCGGGGACGAGGGGTCCCGCGGGAACGGCTGCTCGAGGTCTCGGAGCACTACCAGCACTTCGGCGGGGTCTCGCCGATCAACCGCCTGAACCGGGACGCGATCTCCGCGGTGGAGAAGCAACTCGCGTCCGCCGGGATCGACCTGCCCGTCCACTTCGGCAACCGCAACTGGCGGCCGATGGTCGAAGACACCCTCGCCGAGATCACCAAGGCTGGCGCTCGGCGCGTCCTGGTCTTCCCCACGAGCGCGTACGGCGGCTACTCGGCCTGCCGTCAGTACGACGAGGACATCGAGCGCGCCCGCGCGGCCGTCGGCGACGGTGCGCCGGAACTGGTGAAGCTGCGACAGTTCTTCGACCACCCGCTGTTCGTCGCGGCCGTCGCCGACGCCGTCCGCGCCGCGCACGCGGAACTCGGGAACGCCCCCGGAACCCGGACGGTCTTCTGTGCCCACTCGGTGCCCGAGTCCGCCGACACCGCCTCCGGGCCGCCTTCGGAAGGCGGCCGCCGCTACTCGCGCCAGATCGCCGAAGCCGCCCGCCTCGTCGCGGCCGAAGCGGGGATCGAGACCTACGACGTCGTTTGGCAGTCGCGCTCCGGCCCGCCCCAGGTGCCGTGGCTGGAGCCGGACATCGTCGACCACATCGACGCGCTGCACGCGGAAGGCGTCACCTCGGTGGTCGTCTGCCCAGTGGGCTTTGTGTCCGACCACCTCGAGGTGATCTGGGACCTCGACAACGAGGCCGCCGAGCGGGCCGCGGAGCACGGCATGGGCTTCGCGCGGGCCGCGACACCGGACACCGACCCGAGGTTCGCCGAACTCGTCGTCGAGCTGATCCGGGAGCACACCGAAGGGGCGCCGGCGCGGAAGCTGTCGCCGTTCACTGCTGCCGGGTGCACGATCAACGGGGCGCCTTGCGCGGTGGGCTGCTGCGAGCCCGCCAAGAGGCCCGCGCGCCCGTAAGCTTTTCGGTCCTCGTGAGTGGCGGGCTGGGGTTGCTCGCCGGTCCGGTCCGTCCGTGAAGGCCTCCTTGCCTACCTTCAGGGTAGGGAAGGAGGCCTTCACTACCTTCGGCATCGCCACATGCGTCGGGTTGGTCGTGAGTGGCGATTCGGGCTCTAACCCGAATCGTCACTCATGAGGTCTCCGCAGCGGACGCCACTGTCCGCCCACTCGAAGCCCAGCCGGCCTTCCCCGGCGCGGCCGTGATCCTCGACAGGTGCAGGTCAACCAGGGCGATGGCCTCTTCGCCGGTCTGGTAGCCCAGAAGCACCGCGTCACCCAGGCCGGACACCAAAGCCAGAAGCAGGACAGCTTCAGCGGGCGGGTCGACCGTGGCCACGAGGTCGCCGTCGTCTCGTGAGGCGGCGAGCATGGCCGCCACCACGTCGCGGAGCTGGCCGTGACCGGTCCGGAAGTGGCCGGCGATCTCGGGATCCTTGAGCGCGCGGACCAGGAAGGCGTTGGCGACCAGCGCGTCGTCACGGGCGGCGTCGTCCAGGGGGAGCAGGGCGACGAGCAGGTCCCGGACACCGGGTTCGCCGTCCGGCCGGGCGGCGGCGATGCGTTCCTCGATGCCTCCCCGCAAGGTGGTCGCCGCGTGGCGCAGCATGTCGTCTCTCGACGCGAAGTAGTGCTGGACGAACCCTTTCGAGATGCCGGCTTCGGCCGCGACCTCGTTCAGGCTGACTCCTTCGAGTCCTCGTTCGGCCGCGATGCGGCGGACGGCCGCGGCGATCTGCTGCCGCCGGTGCTCGTGATCGACGCGTTTGGGCACCCGCTCCTCCTTTTGGCAGTCCGATCGGATTGCCAACCTCTCACCAACTGCTTTACAATCCGATCGTATCGTAAAAAGGGAGGGTAAATGAAGGTGGGCGGGTTCGCCTCGTCGGAGGCGCGGGCCGAGTACGAGGTGGTCTACGAACGCGGTCTGGCGGCCTTGCCGCCGCCGGCCGGGATTCACGACATCCAGACGGCGTTCGGGGTGGCGCGCGTGTACCGGTTCGGGCGGCCCGGCGGACCGCCGGTCGTGCTGTTGCCCGGGCGGGCGGGGACAGCGGTGATGTGGGAACCCAATCTCGAGGCACTGCTCCCGCACGGCGAGGTCTACGCGGTGGACCTCATCGGCGAACCCGGCCGCAGTGAACAGACCGTCCCCATCCGCGACGGCGCGGATCAAGCCGCCTGGCTGAGCACCGTGCTCACCGAACTCGGCTTGGCGGAGGTGCACCTGGTGGGGTACTCGTTCGGCGGCTGGCTCGCGGCCAACCTCGCCGCACGGGCGCCGGAACGGCTGAGGTCGCTCACTCTGATCGATCCGGTACTGACGTTCGGCGGACTGACCGCGGGGCTGGTCGTCCGCGCAACGCTCAGCGCGGTTCCCGGCGTCAGCCGATGGGCTCGCCCGTCGTTCCTCCGCTGGATCTCCGGCGGCGCGGAAGTCGATGCCGCGGATCCGGTCGCGCGGGTGATCGACGAAGGGATGCGGACCTATCGCATCGCCCTGCCCGCGCCCAGGTTGATCACCGACGTGCAGCTGAGGTCGCTGCGGATGCCCGTGCTGGCCCTGGTGGCCGGGCGCAGCGTCATTCACCACCCGGAACGCGCGGCCGCGCGTGCCCGCGAGCTCCTGCCGCAGGGGCAGGTCGAACTGTGGCCGTCGGCGACCCATGCCATCGCGGGCGAAGCGGCGGCTGAGGTCAACGCGCGAGTCTTGGCCTTCCTGGCCGACTGCGATGCGAAGGCGCGGCCGTGACGGCGCGCGGCGGGAATCCGGCGCTTTCCTTGCTGCTCTGGGACGTCGCGCTCCCGTTGGCCGCCTATTACGGGCTCCGGCTCGCCGGGCAGAGCGAGCAGGTTTCGCTGCTGGCGGGAGCGGTGGTGGCCGCGGCCCGGATCGCCTGGGTCGCTGTTCGCGACAGGTCCTTCGACGGCTTCGCCGCGTTGCTGGCCGGGGTGCTCGGAGTCGGGCTCGTGTTCTCGCTGGTCACCGGTGACCCGAAATTCTTGTTGCTGAAGGAATCCTTCGGCACCGCGACCGCCGCGATCGTGCTGCTGGCGAGCTGTTTCAGTCGCACGCCCCTGGTGCTCGTCGCCGTGCGCGCCGGTTCCGGCGCGGCCAAACGCGCCGAGATCGACCGGCTCGGCGACGAGGTGCCCGCTTTCCGGCGGGCGTTCACCCGGATGTCGGCGGTGTGGGGAGTGGCACTGCTCCTGGAGGCCGTGATCCGGGTGCCGCTGGTCTACGCCTTGCCGGCCGACATGATGAGCGGGCTCAGCGTGGTCCTGCTCCTCGCCGTCATCGGCGGGCTGTCCCTCTGGTCCGTCCGGCACGCCGGGAAAGTCCTGAAAACTCCCGCCGTGGCCGCCTGACCAGCGTTGGCTACGGGCGCCTGTCCGCCTGCTCCGCGAACACCCGCACCGCTTCGTTGATCGCCGCGCAGCGCGCGTTGCGGACGGCCTCGGTCAGCGGCCGCAACGCCTCCGACCGCTGAAGCGCGGCCGACGAGGAGAGCGCGCCGCCCGGATCGTCGGACTCGGCGATCGCGAGGATCGCCGCGATCTCCTCGGCCCGCTGAAGCACCCGCAGCACCCGGCCGGGCATCCCGGCGGGCCAGGGCGCGTCGGTGGCCGACCGCAGCCGCGCCGAGAGTTCCGCTCGCACGCCCGGCCGCTCACTGGCGACGTCCAGTGTCTGCAGCGCGCCGGCACTCTCGCGGATCGCGTCGGTCAGGCCGTGCTCGGCCTCGCCCAGCGGGCGGTACTCGAGGACACCCGGCATGGGCACCGAGTACACGGTCCACCGCATCAGGCCTTCGGCGATCGCCTCGGGGATCACGCCGTAGCCGAGGTCGGGCAGTACGGCGGCGTCACCGGTCCGCAGCGCGGCCTCGGTGAACGGCCCGCCACCGCCCAGCCCGCGGACGTCACCGGGCACCGGGAGCAGCATTTGCATGCTCTTCGCCCCCTGGGCGCGCAGGGCGAGCAGCAGCTGGACCGGGGTCGCGGCCCGGTTGAACGCGAGCGGCAGGTCGAACGCCTCGGCGGCCGCGGCGTCCGCGGCGACGAAGTCGTGGGCTTCGCCCCAGACCTGAAGGGCGTCAAGGACGTCGTCGGAGGCGGCGGCCCCGTTCAGCCACGCCGAAGACCAGACCGCGAGGGTCGCACTAGGACGGCACACCGGAGTGATTTTAGTCGTGCTTCGAAGTGCGTGGGCCGCCCATCCCCGCCAGGCGGACCGAGCAGCGGTTGATCCAGAGCTGGAGTTGCTTCACGTCGACAGGGGCCACGATCGCGACGTAGCGTCGAACGGGTGAACGATGTTCCCGCAAATCTGCCCCGGACCGCCGGGGACCTTCGCGCGGCGGGCCACCTGCCGCGTTCGATCAAACAAGAGCTGCACGACAACCTTCTCGTCAAGCTTCGCACCGGCGAAGACGCCTGGCCCGGCATCGTCGGCTTCTCGCGCACTGTCCTGCCGCAGCTGGAACGCGCGCTGCTGGCCGGGCACGACGTCGTCCTCCTCGGCGAACGCGGCCAGGGCAAGACCCGGCTGCTGCGTACCCTCGCGGGACTCCTCGACGAATGGACGCCCGTCATCGAGGGTGCCGAACTGGCCGAGCACCCGCTCGACCCGATCACCCCGGAATCGCGCCGTCGCGCCGCCGAACTCGGCGACGCCCTGCCGGTCACCTGGCGGCACCGCGACGAGCGCTACACGGAAAAGCTGGCCACACCGGACACTTCGGTCGGTGACCTGATCGGCGACGTCGACCCGGTGAAGGTCGCCGAGGGCCGCAGCCTCGGCGATCCCGAGACCATCCACTTCGGACTCGTCCCGCGTGCCCACCGCGGCATCGTGGCGATCAACGAACTGCCGGACCTCGCCGAGCGCATCCAGGTCGCGCTGCTGAACGTGATGGAGGAACGCGACATCCAGGTGCGCGGGTACACCCTGCGCCTGCCGCTGGACGTGCTGCTGGTGTCGACGGCCAACCCGGAGGACTACACCAACCGCGGCCGCATCATCACGCCGCTCAAGGACCGGTTCGGCGCGGAGATCCGCACGCACTACCCGCTCGACGTCGACGCGGAGATCGCGGTCGTCCGGCAGGAGGCGCATCTGGTCGCCGAGGTCGGTGAGCCGCTGCTGGAGGTGCTCGCCCGGTTCGTGCGGTACCTGCGCGAGTCGCCGGTCATCGACCAGCGGTCCGGCGTCTCGGCCCGGTTCGCCGTCGCGGCGGCGGAAACGGTCGGCGCGGCGGCACTGCGCCGGTCCGCGCTCACCGGCGAGGAACCCGCCGTGGCGCGCCCTGTCGACCTCGACGCGGTGCCGGCCGTCCTGCGAGGCAAGCTCGAATTCGAGCCGGGGGAGGAGGGGCGCGAGACCGAGCATCTCGTGCACTTGCTGCGCCGTGCGGTCGCGGAAACGGCCCGTTCCCGGTTCGCCGGTTTGGATCTCCTGCCGCTGGCCGACGCCGTCGAGTCCGGCCATCTGGTGGCCACCGGGGAACGTGTACCCGGCAAGGACGTCCTCGCCGCGCTGCCCGAATTGCCCGTGCTCCACGACGTCGCCGCCCGTGCCGGAGTGAGCCCGGACGAACCGGCGGGCCGGATCGCCGCGGCGATCGAACTGGCGCTGGAATCCCTCTTCCTGTCGAGGAAACTCGCCAAGGACTCCGACGACACGACGACCGTCTACGGCCGATGAGCACCCTCCCCGAGGGCTACTCGTACGGGCCGTGGCACGACGGCCCGGACCCGCTGGCGCCGCCCGCCGACCTGCGGGACGCGCTCGACGAGATCGGCCGCGACGTGATGGCGGGCGCTTCTCCCCGGTCCGCGCTGGAAGAGCTGTTGCGGCGCGGGACACCGCGCACCGCCGGGCTCGACGAGCTGACCAGGCGGCTCTGGCAGCGCCGGTCGGAGATCCAGCGGCGGCACCGGCTGGACGGGACGCTCCAGGAGGTCCAGCGGCTGTTGGATGAGGCGCTGGAGGCCGAGCGGCGCGAGCTGTTCCCGGATCCGGACGACGATGCCCGCTTCCGCGAGGCCCAGCTGGACGCGCTCCCGCCGGGGACCGCGGCCGCCGTGCGTGAACTCGCCCAGTACGACTGGCGTTCCGCGCAGGGCCGGGAGAACTACGGGAAGATCCGCGACCTGCTCGGCCGCGAGCTGCTGGATTCCCGCTTCGAGGGGATGAAGGAAGCACTCCAGAACGCCGGGCCGGAAGAGGCCGAGCAGGCCAACCGGATGCTGGCCGACCTGAACGCCCTCCTGGCCGCGCATGCACAGGGACGAGAGGACGTCCCCGAGCGTTTCGCGGAGTTCCTGCGCGAGCACGGCGAGTTCTTTCCGGAGAACCCGAAGAACGTCGAGGAGCTGATCGACGTCCTCGCCGCCCGCTCGGCCGCGGCGCAGCGGATGCTCAACTCGATGACCCCGGAACAGCGGGCCGAACTGGCCGAGCTGTCCCAGCAGGCGTTCGGCGATCCCCGGCTCGCGCAGCAACTGTCCACTTTGGACGCCCAGCTGCGTGCCCTGCGGCCCGGCGAGGACTGGACGTCTTCGGAACGGTTCCGGGGTGACGATCCGCTCGGCCTCGGCGAGGGCGCCAGGGCGATGTCCGATCTGGCCGAACTGGACGCGCTGGCCGAACAGCTCGGCCAGTCCTATCCCGGCGCGAGGCTGGAGGACATCGACGTCGACGCGCTGACGAGACAGCTCGGACCGGACGCCGGTGTCGACGCGCGGAGACTGTCCGAACTGGAACGCGAGCTCCGGCGCCAAGGCCTGTTCGAGCGAGCTCCCGATGGCACGCTTCGGTTGTCTCCCAAGGCCTTGCGGAGACTGGGGGAGACGGCGCTCGCCGACGTCGTGAACGCGATGCGGGGCAAGACGGGGCAGCGGGATACCGAGTCCGCCGGGGCCGCGGGCGAGCCGACCGGCGCGACCAGGCCGTGGCGGTTCGGGGACATGCAGCCGTGGGACGTCTCCAGGACGGTCCGCAACTCCGTCCTGCGCTCGGTTTCGGTGGGCGAGCGGTCCGTCCGGATGGACGTCTCCGACGTCGAGGTGATCGAGACCGAGCACCGGTCGCGGGCGGCGGTGGCGTTGCTCGTGGACACCTCGTGGTCGATGGTGCAGGAGGGCCGCTGGCTGCCGATGAAGCGGACGGCGCTCGCGTTGCACCAGCTGATCAGCACGCGGTTCCGCAACGACGCCCTGCAGCTGATCACCTTCGGCCGCTACGCGACGTCAGTGGAACTGGCGGAACTGGTCGGGTTGGAAGGAGCCTGGGAGCAGGGCACCAACGCCCATCACGCGCTCCTGCTGGCCGGACGGCATCTGCGGCGGCATCCCGACGCTCAGCCGGTGATCCTGATGGTCACCGACGGCGAGCCGACGGCGCATCTGGAGCCCGACGGCACGGCGGAGTTCGACTACCCGCCCCAGCCGAGGACCTTGCTCAAGACCCTGTCCGAAGTGGACCGGATGGCGAAGCTGGGCGCGTCGGTGACGGTGTTCCGGCTCGGGGACGACCCGCGCCTGACGGAGTTCGTCGACCTCATCGCGCGCCGCTCGGGCGGCAGGGTCGTCGCTCCCGACCTCGACGGGCTCGGCGCCGCCGTGGTCGGCGACTACCTGCGGACCAGGAAGCGGTAGCTCAGCGGCCGGTCACCTTGATCCTGGCGCCCCGCGCCGGTTCCAGGGTGATCGGCCGCGACCGGATCCGCTCCGGCCGCGCGTGTTCCGGGGCGACGGTGAACCGGCCGAACAGCTCCCGCAGCACGATCGAGGCCTCCATCAGGGAGAACCCGGCGCCGAGGCAGCGGCGAGCACCTCCGCCGAAGGGCAGCCAGCTGCCTGGCGGCGGCGAGCCTTCGAGGAACCGCTGCGGACGGAACCGGCGAGGATCGGGGTGCTGGCCGTCGTCGGCGTGGACGACGATGATCGACGGCATGACGTCGAATCCGGCCGGGATCCGGTAGCCGCCGATCTCGACGTCCTCGGTCAGCCGACGGACGACTTCGCCGATCACCGGGCGCAGCCGCATCGCCTCCTTGACCACCGCTTCGAGCGCCTTCTCGTCGCCGTCGTCCGCCGCACGGGTGGTGAACGTGGCCTGCTCGGGATCGCGGGCGAGTTCGTGCAACGCCCAGGCGAGCGCGGTCGCGGTGGTCTCGTGCCCGGCGAGCAGCAGCGTGACCAGCTGATCACGGAGCTCGACGTCGCTCAGTTCGTCCCCGTCGGCGGGCATCGTGAGGAGCCGGGAAAGGACGTCGGTGCGCTGGTCGAGGTCGGTGGCTCGGCGCCGTTCGGCGATCTCGGCGTAGAGCAGTTCGTCGACCCGGGCCTGATGTTCCGCGTAGGTGCGCCAGGGCCGGTAGCGCTGCAAGCGCGGGTTCTGCCAGCCGATCACCTGGACCAGGCCGATCTCCACCAGATGCCCGATGAGCCGCCGGAGTTCGTCGAGCCGCGGTCCTTCGGCGACACCGAACACCACTCGCAGGATGATCTCCAGCGTCAGCGCACGCATCCGGTCGTGCGCGCCGAACGCCCGGTTCTCCGGCCAGCGGTCGAGTTCGGCCCTGGTCAGCTCGGTGATCATGTCGCGATAGCCGCGCAGCGCCACGCCGTTGAACGCGGGCATCAGCAGTTTCCGCGTGCGCAGATGCCGGTCCTCGTCGGTGACCAGGATGGAATGGTCGCCCATCACCGGCTTCAGGATGATGTTGCCTTCGCCCGCGTGGAACGTCGTGACCGGGCCGGAGAACACGGTTTTGATGTCCTCGAGATCGGTGAGCATGACGATGTCGCGGTGCGGCGCGAACCTCAGCCGGACGACGGATCCGTAGCGGCGCTTGAGCAGCGGGAGCACGTGATGCCGGAGATTGCCGACGACGAGGGTCTGGACGAGGCCGGGCAGGGGGGGCCCGGGTGGAAGTGCGGCCGACACGGTGGTTCCAGCTGTCCCCATCCTTCGTTTCTACGCGCGGCCCGGGATGGAGTCCACCTACGCTGGACCGATGGGGTATCCGGTGGGAAGGGTCGCGGCGCTGTCGGGGGTCACCGTGCGCGCGCTGCATCACTACGACGAGATCGGCCTGTTGTCACCGAGTGGGCGGACGGCCGCCGGCTACCGCAGCTACAGCGACGACGACCTCGACCGCTTGCAGCGCGTCCTGTTCTACCGCGAACTCGGGTTCGGCCTGGAGACGATCGCGAAGGTCGTGGACGACGCGGGAGTGGACGCGCTGGAGCACCTGCGGCGTCAGCGCGCGCTGCTCGTGGAGCGGGTCGGTGAGCTGACGCGGATGGTCGAATCCGTCGACCGGGTGATCGCGGCGAAGCAGGTCGGCGGCGCGTTGACGCCAGAGGAGCGGTTCGAGGTCTTCGGCGAGTTCCGTGAACCGGAGGGCTACGCGGAGGAGGCCGTCCGGCGGTGGGGCGAGACCTCGCAGTGGCGTGCGGCGGCCGTGCCGCGGTCCAAGGAGGAATGGATCGAGGCGGAGGAGGCCCGGCAGGACTGGGTCCGGCGGCTGCTCGACGTCGTCGACTCCGGCGCGCCCGCCGACAGCCCCGCGGCGATGGACCTCGCCGAGGAACACCGCAGGATGCTCGCGGCGTTCATGGGGGACTGCGACCACACCATGCACCGTGGGCTTGCCGGGCTCTACGCGACCGAACCGGTCCAGCTCGGCTTCCTGGTGCGTGAGCCGGACCAACGGCCGGGCCTCGGCGAGTACATCCGGGACGCCGTCCACGCCAACGCCGACCGGGCCGGGAAGTAGCGACTTCGGTTACTCCGGCCGTGTTCGTCTCCCACCGGACGGGAACGGCGCGGCGGCTCCGCTTACAGTCGGGGTATGCAGACTTGGTCATCGGTCGACGTGCCCCGTATCCCCGGCACCCCCCGTCCGCTGCGGCTTCACGACACGGCGACGGGGCAGATCCGCCCCACGGCGCCCGGGTCCACCGCCCGGATGTACGTCTGCGGCATCACGCCGTACGACGCCACCCATCTGGGGCACGCCGCAACGTATCTGACATTCGACCTGGTGAACCGCCTGTGGCGTGACGCCGGGCACGACGTCCACTACGTGCAGAACGTGACGGACATCGACGAGCCCCTGCTGGAGCGGGCCGAGCGGGACAAGGACGACTGGATCGTCCTCGGCATGCGCGAGACGGCGCTGTTCCGCGAGGACATGACCGCGCTGCGGGTGCTGCCGCCGCGGCAGTTCGTGGGGGCCGTGGAGAGCATCCCGGAGATCGTCGAGGTCATCGCCAAGCTGGTGGCGAACGGCAGCGCGTACCGCGCGGACGACGCGGAGTACCCGGACATCTACTTCGACCACAACGCGACCGGGCATTTCGGTTCCGAGTCGAACTACGACGCCGAGACCATGGCCAAGTTCTTCGCCGAACGCGGCGGCGACCCGGATCGTGAAGGCAAGCAGCACCCGCTCGACGCGCTGCTGTGGCGGATGGCGCGGCCCGGCGAGCCGTCGTGGGAGTCCGAACTGGGCGCCGGGCGGCCCGGCTGGCACATCGAGTGCAGCGCGATCGCGGTCAACCGCCTCGGTCTCGGCTTCGACGTCCAGGGCGGCGGCTCGGACCTGATCTTCCCGCACCACGAGTACAGCGCCGCGCACGCGGAGGCCGTCGCGGGGGACCGGCCGTTCGCGCGGCACTACGTGCACGCCGGGATGATCGGCCTCGACGGCGAGAAGATGTCGAAGTCGCGCGGGAACCTCGTGTTCGTCTCGCGGCTGCGCGCCGACAAGGTCGACCCGGGCGTCATCCGGCTCGCCCTGTTCGCCGGCCACTACCGCGAAGACCGGCCGTGGACCGCGCAGCTGCACGCGGACGCCGAAGACCGCCTCGCGCGCTGGCGCGACGCCGTCTCCCTCGGCGCCGGCCCGGCCGCCGAGGACACCGTCGCGCGCCTGCGTGACCACCTCACCGACGACCTCGACACGCCCAAGGCGATCGCGGCCGTCGACGCGTGGGCGGAGCAGGCCCTGAACCGCTCCGGCATCGACTCCGCGGCCCCCGGTCTGATCCGGAACGCTGTCGACGCGCTGCTCGGCATCGAGCTCTGAGAAACGTCATGAAAGGGGCTTTCAGGACGAATTTCGTCCTGAAAGCCCCTTTCATGACACTCGTATAACGCCCTACACGGCGACGCGACCGGCCTCCAGCCGGAGGTGGTCACCGGCCCAGTCCCGCCGCAGCCACCGATCATGGGAAGCGATGACGACGGCGCCGGGCGCGGATTCGAGCGCGGCGAACAACTCCTCGGCCAAGGTGAGCGAGATGTGGTTCGTCGGCTCGTCCAGCAGGAGCACCTCGGGCGGGTCGGCGATCAGCAGCGCCAGCGCGAGCCGCCGCCGTTGCCCGACCGACAGCGCGCCCACCCGGGTCCCGAGATCACGCGGGGCCAGCAGTCCCAGGCCTCGCAACGGGGGAGCGCCCTCGCCGAGGGCTTCGGCGTACGTCCGCTGGGCGGTCTTCTCCGGCTCGGCGAACGCGACATCCTGGGCCAGCATGCCGATCCGCACCCCGCGTCCGGAAAGGACGGTCCCGGAGTCCGGCGCCAGCGAGCCGGCGAGGACCGACAGCAGCGTCGACTTCCCGGCCCCGTTCCCGCCGGTGATCAGGAGCCTCGACGTCGTCGTGATGTCGAGCGTCGCCAGGCAAAGCCGCCCGGCGACCTGGAGGTCCCGTACCGAGATCGCAGTCTTGTCCTCGCCGGGTTCGCCGGTCAGGCCGCCCTGGAACCGCAGGGGCGCGGGTGGTTTCCGCACCTGGTCGCGTTCCAGTTCGTCCAGCCGCAGTTGCGCGTTGCGGACCCGGCGCGAGATCTGCTTCTGCACCCTCCCGGTCTTGAAGTCGTAGAGCATCTTGGCGTTGTCGCGCTGAGGCCGGTTGTGTGCGACGTTGCGCGCGGTGACGGCCACCGATTCGCGCAGTTCCTTGAGTTCGTCCTGCTCCTCGGCGTAGCGCTGCTCCCAGCGCGCACGCTCGGCCCGTTTCTGGTCGAGGTAGTCGGAATACGTGCCGCCGTACCGGGTCGGGCCGCCCAGCGCCGGGTCGAGGTCGACGATGTCGGTGCACACCGCGTCGAGGAACACGCGATCGTGCGACGACAGCACGAGGACACCGGTCAGTGAAGCGAGATGGTGCTCCAGGAACTCCATCGCGGCGTCGTCGAGGTGGTTCGTCGGTTCGTCCAGGACGAGCGTGCCCGGCCGCCGGATCAGCAGCGCGGCGAGGCCGAGCCGCGACCGCTGCCCACCCGAGAGCGTGCCCAGTTCGCGCGCCGGGTCGATCCCGGCGAGCCCGAGACCGGCGCAGACGACCTCGGCCCGCCGGTCGGCGTCCCAGAGGTCGTGCGCCTGGGCCCATTCGAGCACGGTGCCGTACTCGTCGAGCACCGCCGTGTCGTCTGGGCGTTCGGTGAGCGCTTCGGTCAGTTCGTCGAGTCTCGCCGTCGCTTGCCGTATCTCGGCGAGCGCGTCGTCGATGACGTCGGAGAACCGCGCCGTCAGCGGGAAGGGCAGCTCCTGCAAGAGGAATCCGAGGTCGTCGCCCCGCAGCACCTCACCCCCGTCGGGCTCTTCGACCCCGGCCAGCAACCTCAGGAGCGTGGACTTGCCGACGCCGTTCTCGCCGACCAGGCCGAGCCGCTGCCCGGCCGAAGCGGTCAGGTTCACGCCGTCGAGCACGACGCGGGCGCCGTAGGAGTGGACGAGGTCCTTGGCGATCAGGGAAAGAGACATACGACATCACCGCGTTTTCTTCGACCATGAGGGATCCCCGCCGGGCTACGTCGCTTACGGGAGCAGTGCTCGACCGAAGCCGCCTCGGGACGGGGAAGGTGCGATGTCAGTTGTCCATGATGCGAGCAGTCTAACGCTACACCCGTAGCATTAGTCAACCCCCTCTTCGGGCGAACCGGATCGCAGCCTGGAGGCCTCTTGTTCGGCGAAGGTGCGCCCGTCGGTCAAGACGCCGAGAAGTGCGGCGAGCTGACGCCGGTCGAGCCTGGCGAGACGGTCGCCGAAGAACCGGGCCACGGGGGAGTAGAGGTCGGCCACCTCGTCCAGTCGATCGGGGAGCGGGCGGACCACGAGTCGTCGGCGGTCGGCGGGATCGGGGGCGCGCTCGACGAGGCGCTGTGCCTCCATCCGGTCGAGCATCCGGGTCACCGCCCCGGTGGTCATGCCGAGAGCACGTGCCAGCTGGGTCGGCGCGGTCGCGGCGCCGCTGATGACGAGCTGGAGCCCGTGCAGTTCGGTGGCGCTGATCCCGAGCCGCTCCGCCATGGCCGTCTGGAACAGGACGGTCGCGCTGACGAACCGGGGGATCTCCAGGGCTGCGGCTGTGGCGAGTTCTCGCTGGTCAGGCATGTGTGTTCCCAAAGCAGTAGTTGAACTGTGCAGTTACTGATGTAGGCAGCAACTGTCCCGACAAGGGTAATCGGTGCCGCTTGACATCGCCACGGCCGCCTGCAAATCTGAAAGAGAACTTTCGAAAGATATCTTTCAGATTGGATCGGGCGATGACCGGGTTGCCGCCGCGCAAGCGGATCGAAGACGTCGAGCTGATGCGGGCGCTGGCGCATCCGCTGCGGTCGGCGCTGGTGGACCACCTGATGGCGGTCGGGCCGCGGACCGCGAGCGAGTGCGCGACAGCGGTCGGCTCGACCGCCTCGAACTGCAGCTGGCATCTGCGGCAGCTGGCCCAGCACGGCCTCGTGGAACGGGTCGAGGGGGAGGACGGGCGGGAGCGGCCCTGGCGGGCCTGCCAGGTCGGCATCGAGTTCGGTGACGACCCGGAGCTGCACGGGGCGCAGTTGGCGGTCGTGGGCACCGCCCTGGCGCGCGAGAAGGAGCTGATCGAGCGCTATCTCGACACCGCCGACCAGCTCGACAAGGAGTGGCGGGACGCGTCCGGGATCAGCACGTACTCGCTGCGGGTGACCGCGGCCGAGCTGGACGAACTGGTCCGTGGGATCGACGCGCTCGTGCGGCCTTACGTCAGCGCGATCCGCGAAGACGCCCCTCACGAGGCCATACCGGTCCACCTGGGACTGCGGGCGTTCCCGCGCATCGACGCGGAAGGGAAACCGAGTACATGAGACCGTTGAGGGAACCCGCTTTCGCGCGGCTGTGGATCGCCGCCTTCTTCTCCGAGACCGCCGAGTGGATGCTGCAGATCGCGCTGCCGGTGTTCGTCTTCAAGGCGACCGGGTCCGCGGCCACCACGGCGATGAGCATCGTCCTCGGGCTGGTGCCTGCCGTGCTCCTCAGCCCGGTCGCCGGCGTGATCGCGGACCGCTGGAACCGGCGGCTGGTGCTGTGCGTGGTGTGCGCCGGACAGGCGTTCGTGGCGCTGCCGCTGCTGTTCGTCGCGTCCGGCGGCCCGGTGTTCGTGGTCTACGGGGTCATGGCCGCACAGGCGGGGCTGGCGTCGTTGTTCGAGCCCGCCCGCAACGCGCTCGTGCCGGAACTGATCGCCTCGGACGAGCTGATCGGCGCCAACGGCCTCATGAGCATCAACGGCAGCGTCGCGCGCCTCGCCGGTGGCTGGGCAGGCGGCCTCCTGCTCGGGTTCGGTGGCCTGGGCTGGGTCGTGGTGGCCTATCTCGCCGTACTGGTGATCGGTTCGGTCCTGCTGTCGCGCCCGTTCCGGCGGGCCGCCGCGCCGATCGCGGCGGGTCCGCACGAGCCGGTAATGCGCGCCTGGCTCGACGGGCTTCGCGAGATCGGCCGCGAAGGGCGTCTGCGGCTGGCCGGCGTCGTCGTGGTGCTGACGTCACTGGCACAGGGCATGTTCCTGGTGCTGTTCGTGGTCTTCGTGCTTGACGTCCTCGATGGCACAGAAGGCGACGTCGGGCTGCTTCGCGGTGTCCAGGCGCTTGGCGGGCTGGCCGCGGGATTCGCCGTCGCCACCGTCGCCCGCAAGGTCGCGCCCACCGCTCTGCTCGGCTGGGGCGGGCTCGCGCTCGGCCTGCTGTCGGCGGTGATCTGGAACCTGCCCGCGCTGACCGCGTCGCTGGGTGTCTTCATCGGACTCTTCGGGCTCGTCGGCGCGCCCGGGGTGCTGGCGGGGTCCGGTTTGCTCTCCCTGGTCCAGACGACAGTGTCGCCCGAGCGGTCCGGCCGCGTTCTGAGCACCGTGTTCGCCGGGACGGCGGGATTCACCGCGCTGGGCGCGTTGCTGGCAGGCGGGCTGGTGACCGTGCTGGGCACCGGTGTCCTGCTGAACGTCCAAGCGGGTCTGCACGTCGCCTCGGCGTTGACCGTCCTGGGCGTGTCGGCGTCGGGCCGGTTACGCGACGATGCGGTTTCGGCGGTTCCCCGGTCCGGGTGAAGCTACGGTGGAGGAGTGCCGCATCTCTTCGCCACCAGCGACCTCCACGTCACCCACGAGGGCAACGCCCCGATCGTCGACGAGGTCGTCCCCCGGACCCCCGACGACTGGCTGCTCGTGGCCGGTGACGTCGCCGAACGCGCCGAATCCGTGATCGGGGTGCTCAAGACCTTGCGTGAACGCTTCGCGAAGGTCGTCTGGGTACCCGGCAACCACGAGCTGTGGACCACCCAGAAGGACGAATGTCAGCTGCGGGGCCAGGCGCGCTACGAGCACCTGGTCGAGCGATGCCGGGAGATCGACGTGCTCACCCCGGAGGACCCGTACCCGGTGTGGGAACACCAGGAAAAGCCGTTGACGATCGCCCCGCTGTTCGTCCTTTACGACTACAGCTGGCGGACGCCCTCGGCCGAGGGCCTGCCGTTGACGGCGGCCGTCGACCAGGCGCGCGAGGCGGGTGTGCTGTGCACGGACGAGTTCTTCCTGCATCCCGATCCGTACCCCAGCAGGCAGGCTTGGTGCGCCGACAGGGTGAAGATCAGCACGGAGCGGCTGGAGGCGATCCCGGAGGACCACGGGACGATCCTGATGTCGCACTGGCCGCTGCACCGCCACCCGACCGAGCCGCTGTACTACCCGGAGTTCGCGCTGTGGTGCGGGACGACCGAGACCGAGGACTGGCACCGCCGGTTCCGGGCGGAGGTCGCCGTCTACGGGCACCTGCACATCCCGCGTTCCACCGAGGCGGACGGCGTGCGGTTCGAAGAGGTTTCGCTCGGCTACCCGCGTGAGTGGCGGAAGCGGGCGCGGGGACCCATCCCGCTGCGCCGCATCTTCTAGGGCCTCGTGAGTGGTGAGGTCGGTCAGGCCAAAGGTGTCTCAGGTACCTACGGTCGGGTGGTTTCGCGTGACCAGTGGGACGACACTCGTCCACTCGGTCACGCGAAAGTACCGGCTCGAGCCGCCCTCTGCGGTTCGGCACTCTGGGCCCTTGCCCCGCTTGAGGTACGTGAAGGACCCCTTCATTGCGCCTGGCGCAGTGAAGGGGTCCTTCACGTACCTGGGGAAGGTGTGAAGGTCGAGTTTCCTCGGCTGAGCCGAGGGAAGGGGGCCTTCACGCGCATCCGCTGTGACTGCTGGTGCGTGTGGGGCTCATGTGGCGATCCTCAAGCCTGCGAGCAATCCGCACCTAGAACCCGGTAGACACCTAAGACATCCTTGGCTCTAACCGTCAACCACTCACGAGCCACGTTCTCAGCCCCGTCCGGGACCGTCCTGGCCGGGACGCCGCCGACGCAGGTACCGCTCGAACTCGGCCGCGATCTTGTCCCCGCTCACGTCGTCGAGCGTGAACTCGGTTTCCGCGTCCCCGCGCTCCTCGAGCCCCCGGACGTACTCGGTGATCTCCTCGTCCTCTTCGGCCATCTCGGTGACCGTCCGCTGCCACTCCTCGGCCTGCTCGGGAAGGGCACCGAGCGGGATCTCGACGTCGAGGACGTCTTCGAGCTTGTGCAGCAGCGCCAGCGTGGCCTTGGGCGACGGCGGGTGCGAGACGTAGTGCGGCACGGCCGCCCAGATCGACACCGCCGGGACGCCCGCCTGCACGCAGTAGTCCTGCAGGACACCGACGATGCCCGTCGGCCCCTGGTAGTTGTTCAGCTCCAGGCCGAACTGCGAAGCGGTGTCCTTGTCGTACGCCGTTCCGGTGACCGGGACGGGCCGGGTGTGCGCGGTGTCGGCGAGCAGCGCGCCGAGGGTGATGACGGTCGACACGTCCAGTTGCTGGATGTGCTCCAGCAGTTCGGCGCAGAAGGCGCGCCAGCGCATGTTCGGTTCGGGCCCCTGGACCAGCACGATGTCCCGGCTGAAGCCTTCCGGACGGCACACCGAGAGCCGCGTGGTCGGCCAGTCGACCCGTCGGGTGACGCCGTCCACCATGCGTACGGTCGGTCTGCTGACCTGGAAGTCGTAGTACTCGTCCGGACTCAGCTCGCTCAGCGGTGTCGCATCCCAGTTGAGCTGCAGATGCTCGACCGCCCGGCTGGCCGCGTCACCTGCGTCGTTCCATCCTTCGAAGGCGACGATCATGATCGGCTTGGTCTCATCCGGGTGGTCGCGGCCGGGCCGCTGGGTCTCGTCGACGGGCTCACTCACCGGACCAGCCTACGACCAGGCGGGTGTTCACCGTTGAGCATGTCCGATCGCCTTCGCTCAGGGCGAACTACGCGGATCCGGCACAATGCGGCATTTCAGGCAAGACGCCTCAGCGTCGGCGTGATCCGTCTCGGCTACCGTGGGCCCCGGAACGTCGATTCATGCAGGACCTGATCTCGAGGGGGAGCCGTGACCGAACCGTCCACACTGGACGGACTCGCCGCCGTGCTGTGGGATATGGACGGCACGCTGGTCGATTCGGAGAAGCTGTGGGACGTCGCCCTCTACGAGGCCGTCGAAACCCTCGGCGGCACGCTGACCGAGGAGCAGCGCCTGAGCCTGGTCGGGTCCAATATGGACGACACGGCCGCGTTCCTGCTGGAAGTGTGCGCCGAACCCGTCACGCCTGAGTCGATCGCGGAGATGGGGGAGTGGATCCGCAAGCGCACGGCGAACCTCTTCGACGGTCCTCTCCCGTGGCGCCCCGGCGCGCAGGAGCTGCTCGAACTGTTGCGCGCCAACGGTGTCCCGATGGCGCTGGTCACCTCCACCGAACGGTCGCTGACCGAACTCGCGCTCAACACCATCGGCCGCGAGTACTTCGCGGCCACCGTCTGCGGCGACGAGGTCGATGGTCTGAACAAGCCGGACGCCAGGCCGTATCAGCTGGCGGCGGAGCTGCTGGGAGTCCCGGCTTCCCGGTGCGTCGCGATCGAGGATTCACCGCCGGGCGCGGCTTCCGCCGCCGCGGCGGGCTGCACGGTGGTGGTGATCCCGAACGACGTCGATGTCGAACCAGGAGAGCGGCGGGTGTTCCGTTCGACACTGGCCGGGCTCGACGTGCCCGCGCTGACCGCGCTCCTGCCCTGACAGCCATGTCGCTTTTCCGCTAGACCACACCCCGTGCGGTCGGTGATGCTTGCCGGGTGCATGAGGATTTCGAGCGCTGCGTCCGGGCGGTCCAGGCGAAGGACGCCCGGTTCGACGGCTGGTTCTTCACCGCCGTCCTGACGACGCGGATCTACTGCCGGGCGAGCTGTCCGGTCGTCCCGCCCAAACCGGAGAACATGACGTTCTACCCGAGCGCGGCGGCCGCGCAGGAGGCCGGGTTCCGCGCCTGCAAACGGTGCCGCCCGGACGCGAGTCCCGGTTCGCCGCAATGGAACGAACGCGCGGACCTGGTGGCCAGGGCGATGCGGCTGATCGCCGACGGCGTCGTCGACACCGACGGCGTGAGCGGGCTGGCCGCCCGGCTCGGCTACAGCGTCCGGCAGGTCGAGCGGCACGTCCGCGCCGAACTCGGCGCGGGCCCGCTCAGCCTCGCCCGCGCGCAGCGCGCGCAGACCGCACGGCTGCTGATCGAGACGACCGGCCTGTCGATGATCGACGTTTCCCTCGCCGCGGGGTTCGGCAGTGTCCGGACGTTCAACGACACCGTCCGCGAGGTCTTCGCACTGTCCCCGACCGAGCTGCGGGCCCGGGTCCGCACCGCCCCGGCGACCGCGCCCGGGACGCTGAACCTGCGCCTGCCGTACCGGAAGCCGTTGTTCCCGGACAACCTCTTCGGGCATCTGGTCGCGACCGGCGTCCCCGGCGTCGAGGAATGGCGCGACGGCGCGTACCGCCGGACGCTGCGGCTCCCGCACGGCCCCGCCGTCGTCGCGCTCAAACCCGGAGACGGCCACATCGGCTGCCGGCTCACCCTGTCGGACCTGCGGGACCTCTCGACCGCGATCAGCCGCTGCCGCCGCCTGCTCGACCTCGACGCCGACCCGGTCGCGGTCGACGACGCCCTGGCCGCGGACAAGCTGCTCGGGCCGCTCGTGGGGGCCGCGCCGGGCAGGCGGGTGCCGAGGACGGTCGACGGCGACGAATTCGCCGTCCGCGCCGTCCTGGGCCAGCAGGTCTCCACCGCCGCCGCCCGGACCCACGCCGCCCGGCTGGTCGTCGCGCACGGCGAGCCCGTCGACGATCCCGAGGGCGGCCTCACCCATGTCTTCCCGGACGCCGCCGCGCTCGCGGAGATCGACCCGGAAAGCCTCGCGATGCCGCAGAGCCGCAAGCGGACCCTGCTCGGTCTGGTCGCCGAACTGAACGACGGCGAACTCGACCTCGGCGCGGGCAGTGACTGGCAGCGGGCCCGGGAACGGCTGCACGCGCTGCCCGGGTTCGGCCCGTGGACCGTCGAGAGCATCGCGATGCGCTCGCTCGGCGACCCGGACGCCTTCCTGCCGACCGACCTCGGCGTCAAAGTCGCCGCGAAGGGGCTCGGGCTCACCCCGGCGGAGTTCGCCTCGCATGCCGAGCGCTGGCGGCCGTGGCGCGCCTACGCCGTCCAACACCTCTGGGCGACCGGGGACCACCCGATCAACCGGCTGCCCGCCGCCTGAGTTCCGAGGAGCACCATGCGCACGCACACCGTCATCGACAGCCCGTACGACCGGTTGACGCTGGTCGCGGACGGCGAGAGCCTCTGCGGTCTCTACATGGTCCAGCAGCGGCACCGGCCTGCCGAGGAGAGCTTCGGCCATCCGGATCCGGGTTCGCCGATCTTCGTGGAGACCGAGAAACAGCTCAAGGAGTACTTCGCCGGTCAGAGGAAGGACTTCACTCTCTCGCTGAGCTTCGGCGGCACCGAATTCCAGCGGACGGTCTGGGAAGGCCTGCTCGGGATCCCGTTCGGTGAGACGGTCTCCTACGGCGAACTCGCCGACCGGCTCGGCAGGCCCACCGCGTCCCGCGCGGTCGGGCTCGCGAACGGGAAGAACCCGATCAGCATCATCGTGCCGTGCCATCGCGTGATCGGCTCCAACGGCGATCTCACCGGTTACGGCGGTGGTGTCGAACGCAAGCGGCACCTGCTCGACTTCGAACGGGGCGGCGCCGTGCTGTTCTGAGGTGTGACGCTGGTGTCAACACACCGGCCCGGGGCAGCGCGACGCGAGCGCGGATGGAAGGATCTCCAGACTGTGAAGACCTTCGATGAGCTGTTCGCCGAGCTTGCCGAGCGCGCCCGTACGCGCCCCGACGGTTCCGGCACCGTCGCCGCGCTGGACGCGGGAGTGCACGCACAGGGCAAGAAGGTGCTCGAAGAGGCGGGCGAGGTGTGGATCGCCGCCGAGCACGAATCCGACGACAGGCTCGCGGAGGAGATTTCACAGCTGCTGTACCGGTTGCAGGTGCTCATGATCGGCCGTGGACTGTCGAAAGAGGACGTGTACCGGTACCTGTGACGCGTCCGCGTCCGGAGAACCAAGGAGAAGCAATGCTGCGTGTCGCCGTGCCTAACAAGGGAGCCCTCGCCGCCGCCGCGACGGAGATGCTCGGCGAGGCCGGCTACCGCAAGCGACATGAGGCCCGTGATCTGACCGTGCTGGACACGGTCAACGAGGTCGAGTTCTTCTTCCTGCGCCCCAAGGACATCGCGATCTACGTCGGATCCGGTGAGCTGGATCTCGGCATCACCGGACGCGACCTCGCGCTCGACTCCGGCGCCCCGGTGGAGGAGATCCTCGGTCTCGGCTTCGGCGGTTCCACCTTCCGGTACGCCGCACCCGCGGGCCGGGACTGGAAGGCCGAGGACCTGCATGGCAAACGGCTCGCGACGTCGTACCCGCGGCTCGTGCGGGAGAACCTGAAGCAGCACGGGGTGGAGGCGGAGGTCATCCGCCTCGACGGCGCCGTCGAGATCTCGATCCAGCTCGGCGTGGCCGACGCCATCGCGGACGTCGTCGAGTCCGGTCGCTCGTTGCGCCAGCACAACCTCGTGGCCTTCGGTGACCCGATCTGCGTGTCGGAGGCGGTGCTGCTGCAGCGGGCGGGCACCGAGCACACCCGGCCCAAGGACCAGCTGAAGGCGCGGCTGCAGGGTGTCGTGTTCGCCCAGCACTACATGATGCTGGACTACGACTGCCCGCGGCCGCTGCTGGAGGCGGCCATCGCGATCACGCCGGGCCTCGAATCACCGACCGTGGCGCCGCTGGCGGACGAAGGCTGGGTGGCCGTGCGCGCGATGGTGCCGCGCAAGGAGGTCAACCGGATCATGGACGAACTCGCCGAGACCGGCGCCAAGGCCGTCCTGGCCTCGGACATCCGGGCCTGCCGCCTCTGATCCCTGGTCCGGACGCTATGAAAGGTCCTTTCCTTGCAAATTTGGCAAGGAAAGGACCTTTCATAGCGTTGGGCTACCGGGGCCTGTTCGGCTTCTTGGGCATGAGGTCGTAGAGCCGCTTGCGGGCGCCGTTGTCGTTGGCGCTGCGGGTCACCGACACCTCGGTGATGAAGTCCTCGAAGACGAACTCCTCGTCCGCGGGCACGATCGCCGGGGCAGGGTGGTTCTTCAGGTACCCGTCCAGCGTTTCCGCGATCTCCCGGAACGACAGCGCCTGCAGGGTCTCCGGCGCGTACGTCGTCACCGGCACGCCGTGCGCGGCGGCCTCGTTCATCACCACGCCGAGCGGGACGTGCGAAAGCATCGGGATCCCGAACGTGTACAGCTCCTGCAGAGCGGCCGCCGCGTAATGCGAGACCGGACGGCGGTACAGCCCTGGAACGAGGCCGTAGTAGGCGATCGGCGGACGGCCGACGGTCTGTTCGACGTAACGCACCTGGTCCGAAAGCAGGCGCAGCGCCCGGATGCTCGTCCTGTCCGGTTGCACGGGCACGAGGATCCCGTGCGAAGCGGCGAGCGCGTTGTTGGTCAGCACGTCGAGCGCGGGCGGGCAGTCGATGATGACGTGGTCGTAGTTGGCGAACTGGATGACCCTGGCCAGCTGCCAGCCCGGCACCCGGAACCGGTCCAGCCGCCGGATCAGGTCGAACATTCCCGGCGACGTCGGGATGACGTCGAACGCGCCACCCCGTCCGAGGTTGCTGCGCGGATGCCGCACGGCCAGTTCCTCGATCGGGCCCTTCCACACCTTGGTCAGGGCTTTTGCCAGGCTGGGCTTGTCGGGTGCCACCTCGTCCAGCCCGAGGAGTTCGGTGGTCGCGTGCCCCTGCGGGTCGAGGTCGATCAGCAGCACGCGCCGGCCGCGTTCGGCCAAAGCGGCCGCCGCGCCCACGCTGAGTGAGGTCTTGCCGACCCCGCCTTTCTGGTTGACCACCGAGGTGATCTGCATGCCGAAGCGCTCCCTGCGTCTGTTGTTCCGGGAAGGCTATTGGAAACACGCCGAGAATGCGCGTCTATCAGCCCGCCTGTCGCGGTCGCACCAGCAGAGCCTGTGCTCCGGAGGCCAACGGGCCGGACGCGTCGTGCAGTGTGGTCGTCGCCGTGCCGATGCCGTTCGGGCCGACCAGGGTGGCCGCGTCGACGCCGATCCACTCGCCCAGCGGCGGGCGGCGGAGGTGCACCGTCAGCTCCGAGTTGATGAACCACCATTCCCGCGGGTCGAGAAAGTTCGAAATCCCGTTGCCGGAATCCGCCAGGACGAACAGCCGCTGCAGCGGGCTCGGCTTCTCCCCGCCCACGAGTGCGACGCGCTGACGGCCCCAGACCGTCGCCGGACCGGGTTCGTCCAGCGCGCCACTGACGCGCCGCCACTCGACGGCGTCGAGATAGCCGCCATGCCAGCCCTCCGGCCAGTTCGACGTCGGGAGGCCCTCCGGCGACGGCAGCGCGGGACCCTCCGCCGTGGCCACCGCGGTGGTGTCCGAGGTCGCGATGCGCCAGGCCGAGGCCCGGCCGACGATCCGCTCCCCGTGGGAGAGCTCGGCTTCCAGCCACTCGACCGACCGGCCCGGCCGCTCCACCCTGGCCCGTACCGACAGCTCCTTCAGCGGCGCGGGCCCGAGGATCTCGATCGTCACCCGCGCCAGCTGACTCGCGTGCGGCGCCTCGACCTCTTCGAGCGCGCGGACCAGCAACGCCGAGGGCGGCCCGAAGTGCTGCGCGTCCGGGGTCCACGGGCCCGCGGTATGCCGGGTCGGGAGGAAGAGGCCCTCGCCTGACGGTTCGTAGAAGGCTTCTGTCACGAAGGGCACCCTAGATGATTGATTCCGTGAAGATCACGTGAAGGAGGCCGGTGTGATGGCCGGGAGGAGGGTGTCCAAGATCAAACCGTGACGAAAGAACTGAACACC